>JAESTH010000265.1 GCA_016763695.1 Alcanivoracaceae bacterium | reverse complement strand
GTTTCATTGCCCAATGGATCAGTACGTTTTGTTTCCAGATAGATATCATTGTATTCATACAGCGTGGTTTCACCCAGTGCATTGCTTTGTGCAATAACATTACCTGCATCATCATAAATATAGATGGATGAATTGCCATTGCAGTCTTTGATGGTCTCTGTTCTGCCTTGTATATCATGGGTATATTCAATACGATTACCATTGGCATCTACATGCGCAATCAGTCTGCCATCTGCATCATATTCATTTCTCGCAACCATGATTCCACGAGGGTCGATAATATCCTCAAGATAATGATCCAGTAGATAGGTGAAGGTTGTTGTGTTGCCCATAAAATCGGTATGACTTTGCAGGTCACCATTGCTGTCATAAGTATATGCTATGCGATCGCCATTGGCTTTTTCAATAAATTCAATCCGACCCTGAGCATCACGCAGGTATTGCACCGCATATCCATTGTTGTGTTCGATACCATTTTCAGTAAAGGTGATGGTGTTACCGTCAATGGTTTCTATGCCGGTGAGATCAAAACCCTGATCAATCTGGTATTTAGTACCATCAAGCAGGGTCAGGGTATATTTGTTCGGGTCTATGGGCTGTGTACCAATGATAGTTTGCAAGTTGCCATTGGTGACTCTTAGTCCACCTGCTGTATCAGTTGAGCTTAATGCTGAGTTGGTATCGCCTTGTGGCTCAAACTGGAGAACAAATAAGTCTGGTGGGATAAAATCCTGACAGTTGCTTTTGGCCTGTGATGTTGGGTTGGCAGTTTGTGCCTTGACTTTAAACTTTTCCAGTGTGCCATCAGGTAGGCGGATAGAAACCAGCCTATCACCTATTGGCTTGATGCAATAACGTGGAAATACAATGGATAAGCCCTGTGGTACAAAGTACTCAACCTGCTGGAACCAACCCAGACCTGGGATGCGGTTTTCGCTGAGTTGCAGTGACTGATAGCCAATCGACCAGCCTTTACCAAAGGCACGATCACTGTTGCGATCACGGGTATCATAACTGCGAGAGATGGTTACAGGTATTCCTGCTACAGGGATGCTTAAATCTTCAAAAGCAATCTGGAAATGACCAATTTTAAAGTCTCCTTCCAAAAATACACTGATGGATATATTGCTGCTTTGACCAGCCTCATCTGTGGCTTGTAGTATCAGGTTGTAAATGCCATTTCGCAACATCGAAGTGTCCCATTGTCCAACCACGGCATCATTGACATTAGTCGTACCTTGGATGATAACACCATTGATACCATTATTGGCATTCCTGTTGTTATTGGCTTTTTGATAGCTCAGTTGCCAAGTGGCGATGTTGCTGTCTTGCACACGTATTTGCATATCAACCAATCCTGTGGCGATGTTACCATCAGCAGGACTGAGGATGGCTATTTGTGGTGGGTCAATCTCGCTGGCAGGTACTATTTCAAATGATCTACTCACGGTGATGTTGTCGTGATCATCGGCTATATTGGCCACTATTGTGTGGCTACCAAGTTCACTAAAGTTGGCAGGCGTTTGTAGAAACTCATCCAGAGTGAGGGGATTTCCATCCAGGGTTGCATCAACCAAGATTTGCCCAACAATACCTGTGGGTAAGATACCAATGGTGAAGTCGCTATCAACCGAGATGACATCTGCTGGGATGGCAATAGTCCCGGCCAGTTCGCTGCCAGCATTAATGACGGTGATTTCCCAGCTTTGCTGGATAAAGTATTGACCATCGTTTATGGAGATTGCAACTGGATACATTCCAATTTGATCTGGCATCCATGTCAGTAAACCATTATTATCAACAGTCATGCCTGTTGGGCCATTTACTATGCTGTAATTAAGTATGCCATCATCGGTAACCACAATCTGATAGCTATAGTCTCGACCAACACCGCCATAGTTTGATGGTGTTGATTCAAGCACTGGTTGTAAGTTGATGCCATCAACGGTGATAATGAAGCTTTGTTCAGTATAAAAACCATCGGCATCTGTAACTCGAAGGGTTATTTGCTGATCACCCACATCAGTAAATTGTGGCGTCCATTGCAATAAACCTGTTGTTGAAATTGTCGCTAAACTTGTTGCTATATTGGCAGAATTTATCAACCCATAGCTTAGAGCCGTGCCTTCTGGATCATGAGCTTGCACTTGGTATGAGTAAACTTGAGTTGCTGTTGCAGCAAGTACTGGGCTTGAGGTAATAATAGGCAATAAATTTGATGATGCATCAACTATTATTCTAATAAACGTTCTAAAACCTCTACCTGATTCATCTTGTATGAATGCTTCCAATTGGTGTGTGCCTGTTTGCTCTTGTGTGGGTATCCAGTTTATTTCGCCCGTTGATGAAAGCCTTAAGCCATCGGGTGCTTTGGCTAAATGAAAATAAACATCTTCTGTTACTGGCTTGTTTTCTGAAATCAATTGATGATTGTAATGCTCTAACACGGTTGCATGTGGTGGCGTTGTTGGGTTTCTTGGATTAAGATTTAACTCTTGAACTCTCAGACCATAGGCGAATTCTGTTTCTAAATTAAAGGAATCAATTACTGCCCAGTGAATTATTTCTGAGGAAGCAATATTGTTTTCAATTTTACATTCATTGATTGGTAATATTGGGCTCACTGTTGCCACCAGACGGTTTGAGGGAAATTGATTTAAATTTATGGTCGTTACTAATTTAACTTTTTTTGTTTCATTGGCTAACATATCTGTGATGATTGTCTCACCGATCAGGTTTTGGATTTGATCATCCCCATCAAAAAACTTAACAACCAGATCTCCTGAAAAAAATGATGGGCTAAGATTGCTAAGCTCGGTACTGATAAAATATTGTTCATTATCATCTAATAGGATAGCAGGACCGGTAACATGAAAGTCTGGAGTCAATGTGTTGAGCTTTGAATTTTGGCTGTATGTTTGGTAAGTTGTCATACTCATCGATGTGTTTTCATCAAAAAACGTGTTGTGATAATGTGCCTGTTTCCATTCGTTAATCCCTGAATCAAATTGGCCGTCTGTGGAGCCAATAATATCTATAAGCATATTTCCAGTATTGCTATAGGGCAGTAAAAGTTTTGTTTGGTTGTCTATCTGTGCCAATATCAATTGCTTATGTGAGCCAGGGATATCCCACTTGGCAATAGACTCTCTTGTAATAGGATCAACTAGCTGAAATGAAGCATCATATTGCCTTAATAATTCATAGGCGCCATCATTATTTAAATCCGTTAACATTATTTTTCTGATTGATGTATTGGCATTTTGGTAAATAATGCCTCCATCAATATTCAACAAGGTGTCTTGAAACAATATATCTAAACTACCATCATGATCAATATCAGCAACAATGGGTCTGATAGGACGTATGGCTAATTGAGTCCTCCAAATCTCACTAGCATTATCATCATATAAAATAACCCGCTTACTGCCTATGTTTACCGAAAGCCATTCTGATGATTCATCGGCATCAATGTTCAGCGGTATATGATAATTAGATTTATCTAAACCATCGAATACAATTTGACCTTGATGATTGTATATTTTATTAAAATAGATAACCTCAAATAAGCCATCATCATTTATATCAAGGACGTTGGCTTCATAAGCTCTTCTGGCATTAAGTTCACCTGCTGATGGAGCTGACATGATAAATCGTGTTGTACCATTGCTATTTAATACTAAATTTGCAGCAATTATTTCTAACTGTCCATCAGAATCAAGGTCTTTGGTGATTATTGCTGTTCTATAGGCATTTTCCTCAATTTGATCGGTTGATTTCCACAGCACTTGCCCATCATGGGTTAGGGCTGTAATGTATCTATCATCACCTATGACTAAAATTTCTCTAATTAAATCAGCATTGATATCAGCTATTGTTAAGGCATTATTGCTTACTTCGCTAAAACGCCCATTTGTGGGTATTACCTGATCATTAAACCATATTTGTGCATTATCTATAATAGAGTGAGCAACAATTCCTTCGTCATTTGCATAGATTAAAGCTTGATCATCATGACTATTAATCAAGCCGTTATTATCACTATCATTGAGGGCGGCATAAAGGATATTGGGTTGAAATTTAGTATTGTTTTCGACTCCTAAAAATTGAGTTTGTTGCTTAGTCATGGATAAATTTGTCCATGGCTCTGGAGATCCGCACCAATGGTTAGTAAAGTAGGTTTTTTCCAGGATTGGGCTTGTGATATTTGGCCAACTCAATCTTATAATATAATCAGTATAGATATTTGGAAAACCTAAAGTGGTGGCTTCAATAAACATGCCTGCTGGATGTCTATCTAAACGTGATTGAAAAAAGTCTATTGCATTGGCATCTCTAAAATATACAGTGGTTTTATAATCTAAAGATTCCATTCTCTTTAGTGGCGGATTAAATGCTATAGTTGCAGGTGAGATTAATAAATCTTCATCAATGGCTAATAAGTAGGATTGGGTATCTGCGTTATTAAAGTGATCCTTTACCCGTGCTGTTACTGTAAAAACATCGCCTTGATTAAAAGTAGCTACTTCCCATGAAATGAGGCCAGTTATGCTATCAATAGACATGTTTTCTGGACTGGCTAGCAAGTCATATACCAAGAAAGAACTTGCCGATGCAGCAACTTCAAGTTGGTAACTATAGTGAGAGTTGGCTTGTGTATTTCGTATGGGCAAGCTAGTAATCTTGGGTACGATTAAGGCTTGGGTAGTTGCCAGTTGGAAATCAACTGTATCAATGAGGCCTGCTAAATCCGTTACCATCACAGTAAAAGACGTGGGGCTAATGGTATCAGCCTTTGGTTGCCAAATGAACAAACCAGTGTAGGGATTTATTTGAGCCAAATGTCGACCTTGAGTGAGTTCATAGGTTAAGCGGTCTCCTTTATTGTTATCCTCTGCACTGAAATTATATTGAAATCTCACACCTGCATTTATTGTACCTGATGGCACAGAGGTGATTATGGGTGCTGTGTTTTGTTCGTTAACACTTAAGGTGAAATATTGTTGATCCTGTAACTCTTCATCACTTACAGTTATTGCAAAAGAGTTAAGTTTAACTGTATTATTTTGAGTCGTACATTCTTGCTGTGATTGTGTAGCAATTTCTAAACTTAAATCCGACAAATTGTTTGAGACTTGATTAAAAACAATCATTTGGCTATTGGTGGGTTGTAGTTCATTAATGATTGCTATTGAAATAACCCCACTGCTATTGTTTAAAGTCAGAGATGTTTGTTGAGCCAGACTTAATCCACGGTTTGAGACTTCGACACTGAGTTGTTGTAGCTCCTGATTATAGTTGATTGATGAAAAATAATTATCAGATAAATTTGTTAGACTTGTTTTTTTGCTTAATGATTGTGCCACAACTTGTGAAACAGCTTTAGTCAAGGCATTTTGTTTATTGGATAGTGAGGCAATAAAATCAATATCCCAGATTGATCCCCCAGTTGCAAATGCCGTTTCTGTGTAGTTTTTCCTCATATTTTCATAATCCAATATATGTGGCAGACCCGTTGTAAAATACGCTGCCTCGCAGGTATAAAAATCATTATTACCATCCGCTACATAGCCAATTTTATTCACATCCATTCCCATTGCAATTGTGCCATCACCACAAAATATTTCAAATGGGAATCCTTTAATGTCTACTAATCCATGAAGTATAATATTATTTTGTTGTAACCTTTGTAAGGTTGAAGCTGTTATCGCTTCGGTACAAAAATCACAATCTTCATCGGTCATAAATATCACTGCTTTGGCAGCTGGCTCTGCCAATGCATAGGTATCAAGAGTTTCGACCAAGGCAGAAATCATGTTTTCTGTACTGGCTCCAGGAATACCTAATGAAGGTTGATTCCAAGGAATAAGTCTATTGGCCAATTCATTAACTTCTCCTAGTAATTCTCCAGAATCCATAGAAATATAAGTAGTTTGATTGTAACCAAAAGTGGCGAAACCATATCTATTAGGCTCAACGTTTCCAACACCTAGTGCATTTAATTGTCCATCGATTAAGGGTACCCAAAGAGGAATATATGAAAGTGATTCATGCATTGAACCAGAAGAATCAACCAAAAATATGAGTTCTGCATGATCATTTTCTGTGGTTAAATCATTTTGAATTTTACATGATAGATTTTCTGTATCTAAGCCGATTGAATCTTCTGCTTGCGGCATCCAATTTAATAAACCTGTTGTACTATCTATACTGGCATTAGCTGGTGAATGCTTTAATGAATATTCCAACACATCCATTTCAGGGTCTTGAGCTATTACTTGATAATTGCTATCGACTCCAACACTTGCAGATTCTGGAGGCGTTGATGTAATCACAGGAGGCAAGTTATCGTTTTCTGCAACTGTTATGTTCACAAGTGCTAATTCTGATGCAAATCCTTCTGTATCTGTGGCTGTATAACTAAAGCTATCAAGGCCTGAGAATCCGCTGTCAGGTTGATAACTAAAGACACCTAATTCTTCTGTTATGATGCCATTTTGTGGTTGATTCTGTATCTGAAAGCTCAATTGTTGATCTTCTACATCTGTGCCTGAGAAAGAAATAACAATAGGGGTTTGATATTGCGTTGTTACTATCAGGTCATTAACTATTGGAGCATCATTAATCGGTGTAAGTGTTAGTGAAACGGTTGCAACTTGTGAATTTTCAGTACCATCATTTGCCAGATAGGTGAAGGTATCTGTGCCATTGTAATTGGCATTGGGAGTATAGATCAGGTTTGGTGTTATTGCTGTTAGAACTCCATTTGTTGGCTGAGTTAATATTGTGTATGTTAGTGTATCATTGTCAATATCTGTTGCTAAGAGAAGTATATTTACTTGTGTATCTTCTGCTGTTGTGACATTTAATGCTGTTGCAACAGGTATGTCATTGACTGCGGTGATATTCAAGTTGATTGTGGCAATTTGAGAATCAAGTTCTGTATCAGTGGCTATATAGCTGAATTGGTCAGTGCCATTGAAGTTGCTATTGGGACTGTAGGTGATATTTGGGGCATTGCCAGTTAGTGTGCCTTGGGTTGGTGCTGTTGTGATTTGGAAACTTAATGGGTCGTTATCAACATCTGTGGCCATAAGCGTTATCAGCAGATTTTCATCTTCAGGTGTATCTAGTGTTTCTGTATTAGCAATGGGCGCATCATTAACTGCATTGATTGTTATGCTAACTGTTGCTACTGATGAGTCCATACTGCCATCATTAACAATAAAGTTAAACTCATCGCTGCCATTGAAGTTGCTATTTGGGCTGTAATTTAACACAGGTGGCTGGCCTGTTAATGTCCCATTTGTAACTACTGTGGTGATTTGATAGCTCAGTTGGTCTCCATCTTGATCAAAACCAGTGAGTTCTATGCTTATTGATGAATCTTCTTCTACAACAATATTGTTAATATCATGGGCTATTGGTTCATCATTGACGGCCTGAATGCTCAGACCGACCTGTACTGTTGCAGAGTCTTCATGACCATCATTAACCAGGTAGGTAAATGAGTCTTCACCATGGTAATCTGTTGGTGGCTGGTAGATAAGATCTGGTGCGTTTCCTAACAGGCTGCCATGGCTTGGTTGTGAAACAATGATATAGGTAAGTTGATCATTATCTATATCTGTGCCTTGCAGACTTATAGCCACAGATGTATCTTCTGCGGTACTTTTTGCAAATGCTGTTGCAACTGGAGTATCATTAACTGCGGTAATATTGAGATTGATTGTGGCAATTGACGAATCTTGTTGACCATCATTGGCTATATAGCTGAATTGGTCATTACCATTGAAGTCACTATTAGGAATATAAGTTATATTGGGAATATTGCCAGTTAACACGCCTTGGGCTGGTGCCATTATTATTTGAAAACTTAATGGATCATTATCAACATCTGTGGCGATAAGCGTTATCACAAGACTTTCATCCTCAAGAGTATTTAATGTTTCACTATTGGCAATGGGTGTATCATTGACTGGGTTGATTGTTAGGCTAACATTTGCCACAGCAGAATCAACGCTTCCATCATTAACCAAGAAACTAAACTGGTCACTGCCATGGTAATTGGCAGCGGGAGTATAAGTTAAATTGGGAGCATTACCAGTTAGGGTTCCCTGATTTGGCTGGCTTATTATCTGATAGCTTAATGTATCGTTATCAACATCTGAACCAGTCAAAGTTATGTTAAGGCTGTGGTCTTCTGGGGTACTGATGGTTTGACTTTGAGCAACCGGTGGCTGATTGTTGTTGATAACGGTAATATCTATGACTGATATGTTGGAGTCCTTTTTACCGTCATTAACCTTAAATGAAAAACTGTCATCGCCCACATAAACACCATTAGGTGTATAGTTGTACTCTGGGCCAGTGCCTGTTAATATGCCATTGCTTGGTTGTTGTTCGATGATGTATGTGAGTGTGTCGGCATCGGCATCATGCACCGCTTTTAAATGAATCTCCGCATTTATGATATCATTTTCTTCTCCCAAAACGATGTTTATGGATTGGTTTGCGGCAACGCTAAAATTATTGCTAAAGCTAATGGGGGCATAATTTAAACACTTTTCGGTGCCATGATAGATAAAGCTGATGTTGCTTTGTCCATTGAGCTTATAATCGGTCAGTTCAATATTAGCAAAACCGCCAACTTGATAATCAAAGTTGCTACCAGCTCCTCTGGTTTGTGACCATAGTGGTAAAGTTATGGTTTCTCCAATTAATAAATCCAGTGCATCCCTGACATGTCTGGCATTTTTTTTACCAGGTACTCCCTGCAGCCAGTCTGCAATATCTATGTTGTGATCATTGCCATTATCCTGGTTTGTATAGTTTTCGCTATCACCAGGCATGCCGAAACTGGCTGCCAGGGTATTGCTATCATTGGCAGCGGTCCAAGTCAGTAATGAATAATTGCCACTACCAACCGAGGTAGAATATTGATTGATCTGGTCTCCTGTATTGACAGTATTTATTTGTGCCTGTTCTAACGCATAGGGGTAAATCTGGCAATAGTTTAATCCGACGCTAAAGGTAATGGTGGTAGCGGTGCTGCTGAATTCTCCATCAGATGCGCTATAAACCAGTGTGTCTATACCATTGAAATCTGGATTTGGGATGTAGCTATAATCTGGAGCGTTACCTGTGAGTTGCCCATATTGTGGTAGGGTAATATTGCTATATTGCAGATCATCACCATCTGGGTCTGATGCCAGCAGGCTGAAGTTTATTTGCTCTTGTACTGCAAGTTCAAATCTTTGTTCTTGAGTAATCGGGCCCTGGTTATCCGCTTGATTACTATTATTAGCTGATTTAGCGCTTGATTGACTGTTTATGTTTAAACTCAATATTAGTAGTAGTGCTAATCTTTTCATGTCATTTATCCTTGTATCCCTGATGGTTATCATCTGGTTTAGCTATCGCTTTTGTTTAATTTGAGAAACGCGAAGATTTTTTATCTGCTTCTATATCTATATACGCGGAATTCACATTAAAATAGTGTCAAATTATTTTAATATAAATGTGTTAGGCACAACTATGCACATAAACGTTTCTATGTAATGTTATAGGATGATGTTTTTCTGTTGATATCAAATTTTGGGGGAGAGGCAAACGTGGTTGAGTTGTTATTGTTTTGTATTAAATACTTGCTAGTTTGCAATTTGATATAAGCCAATATCCTGTCTTTATTTGCCTTGAGTATATACAGAATAAGCTTGTTTTCAAGTTTATTTAGCTATTTATATGTATATATTACAGGGTTTTAGTTGATATTGTTCCAGAGATGTGGTGTGTGCATTGTTGTATGTGTTTTACTAATGACAAATGAAGTCTATGCAAAATAGTCTTTTCATAATTAATTGTGGATTACATTACCACTGTTTTTGGTTATGAAAGTCTCTCTGTTATTTGCCTATACAAAATGATGAAAATATCTCACCCAATAAATCATCACTATTAAACTCTCCTGTGATTTGACTTAAACTTTCCTGAGCCTGGCGCAGGTCTTCAGCAACCAGTTCACCTGCTTGGTTATTGATAAAATTATGTTCGGCAATACTTATATTTTCCAGCGTTTTTTGTAATTGTGATATGTGGCGAGAGCGAGCAGAAAAACTGCTTTCAATATTATTTTCTTTGCTGATCATATTGATTATTTTGTTTTCCAGTAGATCAAAACCACAACCTGTTTTAGCAGATAGTTCTAATTCATTATCTGCTAACTGACTATTGTAGCTGCTGATATCAGATTTATTGTAGATGGTTATCTTTCTTTTATTAAAAGGTAGATCAGCCAGGTTGCTTTTCTGTTGTTCAATATTTTTTGAACTATCTATGATTTGTAAAATGATATCTGCCTGTTGTAAAATTTGTTTAGCTCGTTTTATGCCTTCCTGTTCTACTTTATCTTCTGTTATATGTATGCCTGCAGTATCAATTATCAAAACGGGTATACCCTGAATATTAATATTTTCTTTAATTATGTCTCTGGTTGTTCCTGCTATATCTGAAACTATCGCAGTCTCATTACGGGTGAATAAATTGAGAATAGAGGATTTACCAACATTGGGTTGGCCAACTATACCTATCATTACACCTTTATTTAACAATTCTCCCTGTTGTGCCTGTGATAATAAGTGCTTAATTGTTTGATGTAAATCTTGCATTTTTCGCTGTTGCAGTTTATCTGCAAGAAAATCTATTTCTTCTTCAGGAAAATCTATGGCAGCTTCTATCCAAACCCTTAAAGCGATAAGTTGTTTTAATATTGCCGATATTTTTTTAGAAAAATCTCCCTGTAATGATCTTTGCGCCGCCATTGCTGCCTGTTCTGTGGAACTACTGATTAAATCCGCAATCGCTTCTGCTTGCACCAGATCAATTTTGTCATTAAGAAATGCACGTTGGGAAAATTCTCCAGCCTGTGCCTGTCTGGCACCACATTTTATAACTGCTTGTAACAACATATTTAAAATCACAGGTCCTCCATGTGCCTGTAATTCGATAACATCTTCGCCAGTAAAAGAGTAAGGATTTGGGAAATAGATAATAATCCCTTCATCTATTAATTTTTTTTTATGTTTAAAATTACTGAAGATTGCCTGTCTTGGCTTGGGGCTTTTATTGGTAAGTTGTTGACAAATATCCAGGGATTTCTCCCCCGATATTCTGATGATACCAACACCACCAACGCCTGGTGCAGTTGCGATGGCAGCGATGGTATCATGGTTTTTCATTTAGCCATTTGCATCTATACGTTTGGTGATTATCCATTGTTGTAATAGTGATAATGAACTATTAACAGCCCAGTATAAAACCAGACCTGATTGGAAAAATGCAAACATGACGGAAAAACCTATTGGCATAAATTTCATTATTTTAGCCTGCATTGGATCCATTCCTGGAGTAGGGGACAGTCTTTGTGTCATAAACATGGCTGCAGCATTAATGGCTGGTAAGATAAAATATGGATCTGGACTACTTAAATCCTGTAGCCATAACATAAAAGGTGCCTGGCGTAATTCGACTGACTCCAATAAAACCCAATACAAGGCAATAAATACTGGTATCTGTATTAGCATGGGTAAACAACCTCCCATGGGATTAACTTTCTCCTTTTTATACAGCTTCATCATTTCTTCATTGAATTTCTGTTTATTTTCTTTATGTCTTTCTTTTAAGGTTTGAATGCGTGGCTGTAGTTTACGCATGCGTGCCATTGAATTGTATTGTTTTTCTGTCAATTTAAAAAATAATAATTTTATCAATATTGTCAGCAATATAATCGACCAACCCCAGTTTCCAACCATTGAGTGGATTTTATTTAGTACCCAAAATAATGGTTTTGCAATGGCTGTAAATATTCCGTAATCTACAGTTAAATCCAAACCTTTTGCTAGGCTTGGTAATTCTGCCTGCATTTTGGGTCCAATATATAGTTGTGATGATATTTCTGTTTGTCCACCTGCTTGAGCTGATGAAAAGCCTGATGTAGCACGTATTAAGTAGGGTGTTTTTGATGCAGGCATGTATTTACTGATTATTTTAGTTTTTTCATCTTTATAAATAAAACCTGAAAAGAAATAATGTTGTACCATTGCAACCCAACTTTCTGTTTGGACATCTATATTAATTTTATCTTCAACAAAATCATCAAACTCCAATTGAGTGAAGCCTTCATTTGACTCAAAATAGGCTGCCCCCTTAAAAGACATTCGTCCTGCATCGGTAAATGATGGATCATTATTTAACCAGGGATTTGTTCTTTGTAATTGTCGGTACTGCTGACCAGTCCATTCGCTATCTGTGTTATTTTGAACTTTATCAGTTAATTCAATTAAATAAGAATCGGCAGAAATACTATATGTCTTTGTTACTTTAATACCATTTTTTTCAATAGTAAATGGTATTTCCACAGTACCATCTGTCACTTCATAATTTGTTTGTTGTACTTGGTATAAATCTGTATGTACAAATCTTTGCTGGGTACTTAATAAGCCTGTTTGCGCATAATAAGCTTTTTCAACTTCTTGGCTTAATAGTATAACGTTTTCTTTAGATTTTTTAGTTATGGGATATTTCAATAATTCTGCATAGACTACAGAAGCACCTATGGTATCAATTTTTAACTTTAAAACATTAGTAGTAACCGTTATTATTGATCCTGATGTTCTTTGCGGTATTTCCGTTTGTGGTTGTTGTGTTGTTTTTGAATTGTCTATGGCTACTTCTGGCACATCATCTACTAAATTAAATTCAGTATTTGAAGAACTGCTATCCATTTCAATTTGATTATTTACTGATGCGTTATTAGTTACTTCATTTATAACAACTGGTTGAGGAGCATAATCTTTTTGCCACTCCATATATAAAAGAATGCCTAAAAAAATTAATGCTATTAACAGCATGTTTTTTGGATTGTTCATTATTTTTTCCTGATTCGATTTATTTTAGATTCTGCTTGACTCCACAATTTATTGATAGAGCTAAAGATTTCTTTATTTGATAAGTGTGCAACTTTTGGTCTTGCCAATACAACAAAATCACAACTCGTGACAAAAGTAGTGTTTCGAAAAGACTCTCTACTTATGCGTTTAATTCTATTTCTTTGTACAGCTCTTTTATCAACTTTTTTGGAAATAACCAACCCTAAACGTGAATCAGGATTAGAAGTTTTATGAATTAATATGAGGAATAAAGAATCAGATACTTTGACCGACTTAGTAAAAACCGCATTATAGTCTGCTTTATTTAGCAGCCGTGCTTGTTTGGGTAAGCCAGCCAATGTTTCTTTATCTTTTTGAAAATCTATTTTTAGTGTTTTACAGTTAATCTATGTCTGCCTTTTGCTCTTCTGGCATTGATAACTGCTCTACCGCCTTTAGTTTTCATACGTGCTCTAAAACCATGCGTTCTTGCACGTTTTAAATTACTTGGTTGAAAAGTTCTTTTCATGATACACCTTGTACAATATTATGTTTGAATTCAAATTTTTTTATAAAAGCAACTTTTATGAGTTGTTAAAGTACTTCATTAAAAAAGGTTCGCTAGGATACTCATTTTTAACAAAATTTTCAACTATTTTATCATTTTTCAGCTTTATTAACGCTTTCTTCTCTCTTTATTTTGGGCTTTGCGTATAATATGTTCCTTTTTAACAATAATTAAATAAATATTAATCATGATTTGGGAGAAATGTCTAAAACGCTTAGAGTCTGAATTAGCCACTAGTGATATCAATATTTGGCTAAAACCTCTACAAACTGTAGCTGAAGGCTCTCATTTGAGCATAATTGCTCCAAATGATATAATAATAGATAAAATTAATGCTGATTACCTGTCTTTAATAAAACTTGCCCTTAAAGATATCAGCGATATAGATTATATTATTTCTGTTTGTTTGCCTCAGCAGACTAATATAATTCATAATACTAGTCGTATGGCATCCAGCCAACCAATTACTGCATTACCTTCTAATATTGATTCAAGATTTACATTTGATAATTTTGTTGAAGGTAGATCTAACTCTATTGCTAAAGCTTCATCATTACAGGTTGCTCAAGAACCTTTAACGCAATTTAATCCATTATTACTCTATGGTAGTACAGGTCTTGGTAAGACTCACCTATTACATTCTATTGGTAATAAAATTCTTGAAAAAAATCCTAAGGCCATTGTTTGCTATGTTCATTCCGAACAGTTTGTAAATGGTATGATTAATGCATTACGAACTGGATCTATTGCGGAATTTAAGAATCAATATCGTTCTGTATCAGCATTACTGATTGATGATATTCAATTTTTTGCTGGTAAAGAAAGAACACAAG
>JAESTH010000264.1 GCA_016763695.1 Alcanivoracaceae bacterium | reverse complement strand
TGTTTGGGTCCATTCATTTGGCAATGGAAATGGTCGAGTCGTTAGATTGTTAACATATGCATTGCTGATTAAATTTGGGTTTAGAGTACAAGATGAGCAATTATTAAATCCTTCCGCTGTTTTTTGTAATGATAGGGATATGTATTATAAAATGTTATCAATTGCAGATATTGGCACTGATGATTCTATGCTCAAATGGTGTGAATATGTATTAACGGGTGTGTGTGATGAAATTTCAAAAATTAACAGATTACTTGATCATGGTTACTTGGTTTTAGATATTCTAAAACCTGCTATTAGTAAAGGCCGTAAACGGGAGTTGATAACAGCAATAGAAGAAAAAGTATTAAACATGGGAGTTACAAAACATACATTTAAATCAGCAGATATTGCTGCGCTAAAATTAAATCTGTCAACCAGGCAAATAACACTATTGATATCTATGTTAAAGTCTAGAAAATTAATATCGTCAACTAACGAGAAAGGCCGAGAGTATTATGTTTCTTTTTACAATAATTACTTGATGAGAAGCTTAATTCAACAACTAGAAAGTGAAAACTTTATTCCATCAATTGATTAAATTAATAAGTCGTCAATAAGGCATCAAATTATAATTTATTAAACATAATAACCTTAAAATACAAATAGTTAACATATACAAGGTGACGCATCTCAAACGCGTCATTATTAGGTTTAAATTACTCTATAAATCTCAAATCTCAGCACTTAAAAAAGAATCATTTACTTGTTTTATTGAGTGAAATAGTTAATAACGATAAATATAAACCTCTAAAAAATGCAATAACAAGCCCTATATTAGAAAGATTAAGCAATACTACAGGAAAATACGCAAAACAAGTTGTTTAAAGTCCTCTGCGCACAGCCTCTCTGATTGAGCAAGTAGCTAACATCGAAAATAATAGCATGAATCAATGGATTGGTAGTCAATTACCCTTTTGTTTATAATGAAGTTTATTAAACTTTTCTCCTAAATTCATTATTAACACATGTTGTTCATTGGAATCAGAATATAAGATTTCTATCTGTTTAGGCCCAGGAATAGCAGAATAAAAAAGATCTATAATTTCTTTTTGCTTTGTAGAAATAGAAAGTGGCATTTGGGTTTGTCGTTTTTTTATTTGATTACTAACCTTAGTGTTATTCACAATCTTCACAATACCTCCAATTGCCAGTGCGGGAATTGCAACAACAACGGCACCACCAGCTGTTGTTAATGTTCCTGCTGATGTTGTCAAAGCACCAGTACTGGCAATGCCAGCACCAATTCCAGTGCCAACAACCGCTCCAGTTAAAGAACCTGCCAGCATGTTTGTTGAACCATCACCCAGTTTGATTTTTATACCTGCTTTTTTATACCTATTAATTGTAGATCTTGTTTCTTTATTGAGATGCCTTCGAGTAGTCAAGGGTATAAAAGTTTTATCTAAGGCACCAATGATAGTGATATTTTCAATGGTTATGGATTTATCACTTATATTTTCTATATGAAAAATATATTCATCCCATTTTGCATCTTTTGCCCAAGATCCAGAGCTGTTGCGTACTAAAAGTTTATTAAGGGAAACCTCAATTATCTTGTCACTGGAGTTTGCCAGAATAGGGTAAACATTAGATTGATTTTTCATGCTAGTTTTATTGAGTCTGGGGCCATAACATGAGGTGAGAAAAACACAGAGCACAATAGTGCTTATTTGCGATAGTAGTTTTGTTGTTTTGTAAGTTATAATTTTAGTAGCCATGTCATTTGAAAATCAAAAAACCATTATAAATTAAATGTTGTTATTACTCCATACTTTCGATATATTTCTTGAATTTTTCAAGTATTTCAATGGCTTTTTTACCCTTGGTTTTAAATTGATATAATCTGATAAAGTAAAGTTAATATTGCTTTCATAAAAATCTAGATTCAATAAACTAGATGGTTTTTTTTTAACCTTTCTTGAATAGAAATATCATCAGAAGCCTCAGGAGTTTTTGCCATAGCTGCTCGTATTGGATTCAAACCTGAACATCGGAGATGATGCCTATTGTATTTATATGTATTTATAGCCCTTAACTATGATATTTTACTTTATTAGATTATTATATATGAAAGGTATATCATATTACGTTGAATCTTTATCACTTATGTACATCTATATTTGTAATGCATATACCTTATTTATTTAAACTTAAATTTCCCTAGGATTAATCTTATGAAAAAAATTATTTTAATGACATTATTGGTTGTATCTTCAGTTTTTGCGGATACAAACTCAATAAACAATAACCTGCTATCAAAGGCAAAAATTTCACAAAACAGTATCATACAGAGTAAAGCAGGAACTTTTTCTCAATGTGTTGCATTTTGTATTGAGCAACAAGGTGGTCTGTGCCGATTTGCTCCCGATCCCGAAGCATGTCTAGTTCAACAGCAGGCTTGTGTACAGGATTGTTTGGGAAATTAATTCTTTATTGTTCTTAAAAATGTAGTAGATAGTGATTCTATCTATTACATTTTGTTATCACTACATGTTCAAAGATCGACCGCTATCGACATTAATTATTTGTTAGGAACTAATTTTCATGTTTTTTATTATAAACTCTTAGCTACCTCAACTTCACCCTCATTAAAGCAGGCAACAATGAATTCCTTATATAGATTACCTGTTTTTTTTTAGTGCCAAATGCCAATCTACAATATCTGTATTTGTAAGCAGTTTTAGTTCTTCTCCCTTTTCAAACATCAATATTAAAGCAGCTTTATCATCTATTGCAACATCAATAATTTTTTGCCTCATTAAGGATGTTATTGAAACATTTTTAGCATATGATCCTTATCAATTGCTTTAGAATAGGGAGAGTAACTTTGTTCTAGAAAGGAGTTAAGTTTGATTTCATATTTTGAAACGACATCTTGAGCGATAAGCCAATAATCATCATCCAACCTGAAATAAAAAGAATCTCCTGAACTAAATCTTGAATAGAAGTTTCCTATTAATTTGTTTTGTAAAATTTTTAAAGCGTCCATACTTAATTATTAAAAGTGCTTTAACATTATCAAGTATATACCTTTTTATTTAGCTCATTCATTCATGAATGACTATAATGCCGACATTGCCTTATCATAGTTAGGCTCATTGACTACATCAGAAACCAATTCAGAATAGACAACTTGGTGGTTTTCGTTTAAAACCAATGTTGCTCTAGCATATAATCCATTTAATGGGCCATCTGTCATCTTTACTCCATAATTTTCTGCTAAGCTATGAAATCTAAAGTCGGATGCTGTAATGGCATTTTCAATTCCTTCAGCGGCACAAAAACGATTCAGCGCAAAGGGTAGATCCATAGATGCAAATAACAGCACTACATCATCTAATTGTGCTGCTTTTTGGCTAAATGTTTTAAGTTGTAAGGCGCAAACAGCAGTATCGACACTTGGGAATATATTGAATATGATTTTCTGGCCTTTTAAATCATCTAAAGAAACTTCTGATAAGTCCCCTTTCACTAATTTAAAGTTAGGTGCCTGAGCTCCTGGTTTTGGGAAATCACCATTGGTTTGAATAGGGTTACCTTTAAAGTTTATTGTTGACATTTTTATTTCTCTTATTAAATAGTAGGTTTAAAGCTTGGATTATTACATTTATTATAAAAGTATTAAAGAGAGATTTGTTACTGTTAAGAAATGTGTGTGAAAAAATGACTCCAAGGGCATGTTTTATTATACATAGTAATTTAAAAGGATTTAAATCATTTCATTGAATAGTGCTCATGAGGTCAAGCTTCTTGCTTCAATTCCGGGTACATTATTATGAATAGTACTAATAATTAATTGATCTAATTTATGTTTAATCTGAGTAATTAGTTCTGGGTATCGATTCTGAAAGTCCAAGCAAATTTCAGTAAAGATTTCCATAGCTTTTTCAACAGTAGATAAAGGTTGCTGTAAAACATTCACTATTCGAAGTGCATCATTGCCACCAATACTTAAAAAGACATGAGTTGTATCAACTTTTCTTCTTTATAAATAAAAATCACGCACCTCAAGTGTGCCATATTATGTCATCTTGTTATTCAATTTCACTGTCGTCAATATAATTTACCACAGATTGTCTTGTCCTGTTTACGGTTAGTTTGGTAATATCTGGACGTGAGTAATGACCAACTGGATCAAAGTTCTGGCGTTCTTCTAACACACGGTTAAAGTCTATGCTGCTAATAATTAACCCTTCTTTTTCTAGTACTGGTTCAACAACCCATTGTCCATCTGGCCCTGCAATACAAGATCCACCATTTGCCATCACCGGGGGAATATTTTTAAGAATAGTATCTAAATGAGGGGTATTGGCAGGAAAGTCCTCAATCTCCATCAAGGCAGAGACAGACACCACAAACGAGCGTGACTCTTTGGCAATAAATTTAGTGATATCAATGGTGTTATGTTCTGATCCTGGCCACACTGCGATATGTAAGTTTTCACCTAAACCATAGAGTGCTGTTCTTGATAATGGCATCCAATTTTCCCAACAGTTTAGCCCTCCAACACAAAACTGTTTTAAGTCATGCACCTGTAAACCATTGCCATCACCTATCGACCAGGTTAAGCGCTCCTCATATGTTGGCTGTAATTTTCGGTGAATAGATTTAATGATTCCGTTTGCATCAATATAAACTAAAGAACAGTAAAGGCTGTGACCGCCTCTATTTTTTGCTCGTTCAATAGTACCAAGGTAAATGGCAATACCATACTCTTTAGCCAATTGACATATTCCATTTAGATCGCCAGCTTCAATTTGTATTGAGTTTTTTATGTAATGCGCGTGGATTTGCTTTTGTATGGGTGAATTAAATTCAGCTCCATTGGTAAAGGACAGCCAAAAGGGATAACCTGGTAGTAAACTTTCCCCAAAGACGATCAGTTCGCAGCTCTTCTTGCCCGCTTCAATTATGTAGGACTTAATTTTATCAGTGGTTTTCTCTTTATCCAGCCAAACTGGAGAAATTTGCGCCATGGCGATCTTCAGCGTGTTTTCTTTATTCATCATTATTTGTTGTTGATTAAGCTCAGTTGTTTTCTTCAATGAAGTATAACATAGGCAATAATGCTTTGCATGAAAGTTAAACTGACTCAATAAGCATGGATGCTAGCGATGCTGGCGCCAGTTAATTCAGATGTTCCTCTAACTAAATCTTGACGTTACTATCAATCACAAGATTTAGCAAAAACATTGCAATTATCATCTCTAAAGTAGATGGAGCTGTTTTGTCCCAAATGAGTAATACAACTTCCAGAGTCATCTTCCAATCCATTCTCAGCTATCCAAAAAACAAGACTATGAAAAAGATCAGTCTTAATCAGACCATAAGTTTCTGGTAATTGATGCAAAACGCTCAACAGAGATAATATCTATAAAATGGTCAGTAGCATACCTGGCATTGTTTAAGATTATTTATTTATCAAATAAGCTCAATTATTAAAATACTATCAGCTAAGAAAAAAAGTTTTTGATTGACATTAAGGTATTTTAAACGTAAGGTTTATAATAAGACCGATATGATTAGATTGTCATATGGAGCCGTTAGTTTTCTCTGGTTATTAGTTTGATACTGTTGTGGAATTAACGCACTTTTGGTTTTAACACGTAATATTCATAATATATGAGAGAAAAAAATGGCACAGACATACCCTAAAACCTTTGAAAACTGTTCAACTTGTAATTTCTGGGATGGAAAAAGAGAAATCAATGCTTCTGGCACTCAAATAACAGTAAAGTCACCTGCTACTATGGGTTCCTGTGAATTTCAGAAAGGCGAGGATAAAGTTGCATATATGTACTGTCCTAATTGGTCCGAAATTAACAGTTGATACGCTGGGTTTAAAAATTTATACCTCCAGCATCAGCCGTTCTAAAAATGTCAACACCCATACCATGAGTACGATACATCCAATTAGTGCTTGGTATTTCTTTAAGACCTTTATAGTTTAATGAAAGAATATCACTGGCTTTTTCTAAGTTGAATGCTTGTTTTAATAGTTCTTTTGTCCATAATCTTTGTGCATAGCATAATGGCATTATATTCTTAATTTATTCAATATCATTCATTACCAAAAATATTCCCATATGTGTCCCACCATTTTTACTGGGTAAATCACTAGGGTAATTATCACTACCATAGTGCCAATCGAGCCTATCATATGCGATTTTTAATACTTTTGAAAATTTTTATTTCGTACACAGATACATAAACTAATACTGATTTTTTGTTAATTTTTGACGAGTTGAATCGCTATTCATAATTGTCACTTGTATACATGTGAAATTAAATTATTAAAATCATGCTCTTTAATTACCTTGACAATTTGCTCAACAATCTTTTTTGCTCCTTGTCCAGAGGGTTCAATGGGAGATATGCTTGAATAATCCTCTTTCTCATTACATAACAATCTTAGATCAATTATTGATGTACCAATTGAAATAGCTTCCTTTAAAATGATTTCATTGAATAGTGATAGTGCAGTTAGAGATCTAGGTTCAATATCAGGAATACAATCATGAACAGTACAAATAGTTAATTGATCTACTTTTTGTTTGATCTGGGTTATTAATTCACGGTATCGTTTTTGAAAATCAAGTCGTATTTCTGTAAATACTTCCATTGCTTCACCAACAGTTGATGAAGATTGCTGTAACACATTCACAACTCTAAGAGCATCATTGCCTCCAATACTTAAAAAGGCATGAGTTGTATCATCAGGCAATAATTCTAATTGATTATATACATCACTGGTAATATTACCATCTACTGCTAATAATGTTGCTTTAAAATCTTTTGATAGACTCGCGTTTAGCTGTTCAATTACAGAATCATTTTGGTCAACATATTCTGCGTTATCAAATATGGAGTCTCCTAATAAAACAATGTTATTCATTTAATATACCTCATTTGTCATTGTTAATTAAAATCTATTTACTTCTTCAGGTTTGCACCCAAACTTTTGAGTTTTTTTATTAGCCTTTAGAATATGCTTGGAGGTGATGATAGGATACTCACTTCTCTTGTGCTCACTTACTTTTGGGAAATTCAACCAATAATCTCTAGTAACTAAACCCTTAACAGATAAAATACTACAATTAGGTTGTGGACTTTGAATAGTTAAATTTAGTATGTAATTTCTATTATTATAAATTTTTGTTGTTGAATTTTGATACTGGTATTTTTTGCCTTCAACTTTTATGGGTCTATTTTTTTTAATTGCTAGTACCATTCAATTTTCCCATAAATTTTGAAATAAAATCACTATACTGATCTTTCATTGGTAAATCAAAGTTTATTTTCAGTCGTTTACGAATGGTTTTACAGATTCACCATTTAATGGATTAATTGCATCTTTTTCATGGTTTTTCCAATAAACGATCATTCCACGTTTTGCCAACTTGGGAAACCATTGAAGTTACTTCCTTTTAGATATAAAAATGGTTCTTTTCAGCTACAGACAGTTTTGCTTGTTTAGCGTCTACTTGTTTTGGCGTATCTTCTTGTTTCCGTACACTCTAAATAGCAATGAGATATATTTACCATGTCTTCCTATAAAAAAATAAGGGCTGAATTTATCAGCCCTTATTTGTTTTTGAAGCTTTTGTTTATGCTTCTGACGTTTGGCTTTGTTGCTTTTATCGTGCACTCCGCCTTTTCTTAAGATTGCCATTCGTGCAATCGGATTTCTTATTTTTCTCATATGTTTCTCCATATTTGAGTTTAATTATTTAGCCTTTTACGCACACCACCTGTTTGAGAGTGTGTTCGATTGATACCAAATCATGTTGATTTTTCATCACTTTGTCGATGTCTTTATAGGCGCCTGGTATTTCATCAATCACCCCTTTATCTTTACGACATTCAATTCCTTTGGTCTGTATTGACAAATCTTCGGTGTTGAACTGTTTTTTCGCCTGGGTGCGACTCATGGCTCTGCCAGCTCCATGAGAACAAGAACAAAATGAGGCTTTTGATCCTTTACCTCGCACAATAAATGATTTTGCTCCCATAGACCCTGGGATAATCCCCAGTTCATCTATATTGGCACTGATTGCACCCTTGCGAGTGATGTAAACTTTTTCGCCATAATGACTTTCATAAGAAATATAGTTATGGTGACAGTTTATGGCCTTTTTAGTTAAGGTGAATGCTGGTAGTTTGGATGTTTGTAAGGCATTAACTACTAACTTCATCATTTCACGTCGGTTTATCCAGGCGTATTCCTGCGCCCAGTTAACAGCCTGTACATAGTCATCAAAGTGCTGGCTACCTTCGGATAAATAAGCTAAATTTTTATCAGGTAGATGTAGCTGGTGCCTTTGCATATCTTTTATGGCGAGGTTAATGAAATATCTGCCTATGGCATTGCCAACTCCTCGAGACCCCGAATGTAACATGATCCAGACATCATCGTTTTCATCTAAACAGATTTCTACAAAATGATTACCGCCACCTAGAGTGCCTAGTTGTCGGTGCCAGGTTTGATGGAAAGTTCTAAACATTTTGGCAATAGCTGGGTGTTTATACAAAATTTCATCCAGGGGCTTGTCTAATGCTGTTACGGTTGATCTTTTTACAACGGCTCGGGTGTGCCAGTTGAAACCAACTGGAATTAATTTCTCAATATTTCTGCGTATAGCATACAAGTTGTCTGGCAAATCATTTGCCTTTAAACTGGTACGTACTGCATTCATTCCACAACCGATATCAACTCCAACTGCCGCGGGTATCACTGCGTTTAAAGTAGGTATAACCGAACCTACGGTTGCGCCAATACCTACGTGCACATCTGGCATGGCAGCCACATGATGGTGTATGATTGGTAAATTAGCAATATTGACCAATTGGTCGATTGCTTTTGAGTTGATGTCATTGGTATATATTTTGACGGGAACTCGCCCCTTGTTTACTTGTTTTAAAATGGGCATAACTGCTTTCCTTTATTAATGCTCAGGCATAAAAAAAGCCTGAAATACATAATGCATTTCAGGCTTTTTTATTTTGCTGAAAGGCATTATATGTACTAGCCTCCCAATAAGATATGTGTATTGGAGGCTTAGTTGTTGTTATCTCTTTGTAATTGTTTCATTAGTCTTACCTCCAAAAGTATGTGATTTATCGTACCAAGCGTGATACAGATGTTTTATTTGCTGCGCATTCTAACATGATTTAATTATTATTCAAGAATTAATAATTGTATGGCTTGACTCTATAGTATGCTTTAGGGTTTAAAATACAACTTTAATAATTAACTTTCATATGAAAATAGGTCATTTAGCAACAGCCGTCGGGATGGATATTCAAACTTTGAGGTATTATGAATCACAGGGTTTATTGAGTGAACCAGCACGCTTACAAAATGGTTATAGAGATTATCCCGATGAAGCCATCAGTCGTTTAAAATTTATAAAAAAAGCCAAGCTTGTTGGCTTTACTTTAAAAGAAATTAAAGACTTATTGGCCATTCAGGTGACTAAAGATGAGCACACCTGTCAGGAAGTGAAAAGTTTTACTCAGGTTAAGCTTGCTGAAATCTCCAATAAAATTGAGGAGCTGCAAAGGATTAAAGTAGCGTTGGAAAAAATCCATACTTCCTGTTGTGGAGGTGACGAAACGGCTGCACACTGTTCTATTCTTTCGGCTTTGGAAAATTAACATGATCAACTTATTAAATAATATTTATACTTTGGTACTGGATGCCTCTTTTTGGCTGGTCATTGGTTTATTCATCGGTGGCATTTTTAAAACCTTAATACCCACTGAGTTTTTGCATAAACATTTAAGTAAAGATGGTTTTTCTGCAATTATCAAAGCTGCAATTTTGGGGGCGCCTTTGCCGTTATGTTCGTGTGGTGTGATACCCGCGGCAATGGGCTTGCGAGATGCTGGAGCATCAAAATCTGCAACCACTTCGTTTTTAGTGTCCACACCTGAGACAGGAGTTGATTCTGTATTTATTACTTATGCAATGATGGGCCCGTTTATGGCTGTTGTTCGGCCCATTGTGGCGTTGGTTTCAGCAATAACTGCGGGTAGTTTAGTTAACTTCTTTGATTATGAAGAAACGGTTGAGAGCTCAGGTAAAAAATCAGGAAAAGTAGCTTCTGCTAGTTGTTCATCAACAAAAGAAGCACAAAGCAGTTGTTGCGAATCAAAAGAACACAGCCATAAGGAAATTAGTAATCCTGAAGAGAGCACTACATGTTGCAGTATTGAAGAAGTCGATTCCTGCGGCTCTGATGAGGTCAGCAGTAGGGAGTTGAGTTTATTTGACAAAGTACTTAATGGGGTCAAATATGCATTTACTGATTTATTGGATAATATTATTTTCTGGTTGGTTATAGGTATACTATTTGCGGCAATTGTGCAAACTTTTGTCCCCAGTGATATGTTAATAAAATATGGAACGGGCTGGAGTGGCATGTTAGTGATGTTATTGGTCGGTATTCCCATGTATGTCTGTGCAACGGCTTCCACCCCTTTGGCTGCAGGTTTTTTGATGGCTGGTATTTCTCCTGGTGCAGTGATTGTGTTTTTACTGGCGGGTCCTGCAACAAATATGGCTACATTGGGGATAATCAATAAGCAAATGGGTCAGAGAACCATGTTGCTTTATTTAACAGGTATTATGTCAACTGCCTTGATCAGTGGCTTTGTGGTTAACTGGTTGGTATCGTTATGGAGTATTGATATCAATCAATATCTTGTTGTTGATCATAATCATATGCCGCAGTTGTTACAGTTGGTTTCGTTTGTTTTATTGTTAGTATTGAGTTTAAGGAAATTTGTGAGACCTTGGACAAAAAAAGAGTAGCTTAAAAAGCTACTCTTTAATTTTTTACTTTCTGGATTTGGCGATAATACTATTCAAAGCCATTATCAAAGATTAAATCTAGTTCAGGTGGAAGGGTACATACACCAATGGAACTTGTCCTGGCAGCAACAGTAATTCTGGAATTAGGTACGTTGACATCGCCTGAATCTAAAACTATATCATTAAATGCCAGTTCACCTAGAGTATTTCCTAAGCAGACATCTAAACTAATGGTAAGTACTTGAGACTCATCAGCCGCTAAGGTGAAAGAAGCTGGTGTCACATGTAGTAATGTGGCGTTATCAAACTTAAATTCATCAGTTGTCCAAGTATGTGATGAACTTGACTTATTTGTAACTGTTCTTGTCCAACTACAGTTCGCTGCACAATTATTACTTCTGACACTTGGAATATTCAATGTAGCGGGATCTCCACCAGTTGCAGGGTTAGCTGCTAAATAGTTGGCAAATGTTTCACTCATCACAAGAGCTGAAATAGCTGACTTAGATAAATCAACAGTACCACTGCCAACTTCATCAGGTGTTGTAGTTACACCTAAACCTGTTTTAACAGCATTATCAGCAGTCATCATCATAGCTGATTTTATTTCTGATGGGCTCCACGTAGGGTGCGCAGCTATCATCAATGCAGCTGAACCAGATATGTGTGGAGCTGACATGGACGTACCTGATAGGAAGTTAAATTGTGGTGCAGGTGCTGTACCATCAGCAAAAGCTGCAAAAATATTGGTACCTGGGCCATTAATGTCTGGCTTGGTTACATCAAATGTATCATTGGGGCCTTGTAAGCTACTGGTATTCAAAATATTTCCCAGTATGTCTAGTAGAGTATATATGGTAGTAGCAGACATAAATGCTTGAACATCAGTTGCAACTACACTTGCTATGAAATCCAGAATGGCGTCGCCATCTGCTAAGCCAATCATAACTGCTGGGATATTGGTTGAAGTAGTGCCACCCATAATAATGGGAATGTCGGATACACCATTAAACACAATTACTGCAATTGCACCAGCGGCTTCTGCATTATTGATTTTATCTGCAAAACTACATGAGCCACGAATTATTAAGGCAATTTTACCTGTAAAAGCAGTATTATTGACATAGGCTGTGCATCCTTCAGCATTGGCAGCTTCCACATTTCCTGCATATAGCAAATCAGCAGCCACATCACCACTGAAGTTGTCAGTGCTACCATTGACTCCAAATAGATCAGTTAAATCCATAGGAACGGGTATAGGAGCAGTAATGGCAACCTGATTTTTCAAACCACGATTGTGGCTAGAGTTAGCAACAGATAATAACCACGGGCCGCGATGATTCACTTCTCCAACAGGGTCTGTGATAGTGGCATTTGTGTTACCCGCTGATGCGGAAACCAGGATTCCTGCTGCTACGGCATCTAAATATGTTCTGTCTGAATCGTTCCAGGGATTGGAACCGCCACTGATTGAGTATGAAATAACATCAACACCATCAGCTATGGCTTGGTTGATTGCACCAGAGATAGCCGCACCTGAACAGGTGTCAATACAAACATCATAGGTAATTAAGTGGGCGTGAGGAGCAACTCCTGATATGCTGGGAGCTGCTAATCCAGCACCCGTGATAGTGACAAACCCACCTGGAGGTGCAGAAATAGCGTTTCCAACTGCTGTACTTGCGGTGTGTGATCCATGACCATTTGAATCTTCTGGACCATCTGATTCATTGGTTCCGTCATCTGCAAAATCCCATGCACCAATGAGTTTGTCGTTACAGACAAATGTGGCATTACAGGCAGAGCCAGCCACAAAGTTTCCTGCACCCAGTGGGTTGGCGGCAGCAAAGTCATAACCATCCTCGGGAGTGTCTGAAAAGGAAGGATGATCCAGATTTGCGCCTGTATCAATAACACCGACAATAACGCCTTCACCTTTATTTGGTGTGTTTGCAGGCATGGCTGTCCCATCCCATAAAGTATTTGCACCTATGAAAGTCGGTCCAACATCGGTGTCTAACTCATATTGAATATCTTTTTCTATGCTAAGGATGCCAGCAATATCTTTAATGATATCCACTTCACTGGCAGTTAGACGCATAGCCATACCGTAATTAGCTTAATAATAATCTAATGTCTTGCCTAAATCTCGATTTAACGTGCTTTCTATTGTTGTTTTAAACTGTAATAAATCGTCTTGTAAAAACTGTAGATAAGCAATAGAAGCATTCGATTTAGTATCTAGTTTTTTTGCACCTGTTACCAGTGGGGACGTGGCTCTAAGTCCATTGATTTCACCTTTATAGTGTACCATGCCTTCTTGGTTAAGTTTTATTATGTACATTTCTTTAGAGCCATTTTCGGCAGTACTAATATTTGCCAACAACAGATTAGAAATAATCAGTGTTAAATAAATAAAAATTTTCATATTCTCTCTCTTTTACTAAGTTGTTTTAATAGGGGGTGAATGAAAATGAGTAGTTTAATACTCAAGACCTGAAATAAACAGGCTGCTTTTTGTTACTTGGAAAGGCTTATGATTTTGTATAAAAACCATAAGGCACTTTAAATACTTGCTACATATTTACAATCAAAATTTTTTAAATAATTAAATTGCAATAACAGCATCCATTTCCACCATTGAGTCTTTTGGTAAACCAGCGACTTCAATAGCTGCTCTGGCTGGATAGGGTTGCTCAAAGTATTCAGACATAATATCATTTAGAGTGGCAAAATGTGCTAAATCCTGGACAAATATATTCAGTTTTAGGGTGTTTTGCAAGCTTGTATTGGCTGCTATGGCAATGGATTGTAGGTTTTTGAATACTTGGTGTGTCTGTTTTCGAAAATCATCTTCGACCATTTCTCCAGTTTCAGGGATTAATGGGATCTGTCCAGAAGTATATAATAAGCCTCCGTGAACAACGGCTTGTGAGTAAGTGCCTATGGCTGCGGGAGCATTTTCTGTTTGAATAATTGTTTTCATTTTTCCTTCCTATTTAAATTCTTTACGGTACGCTTTTAAAACTTCTGGCAGTTGCCTGAGTTTATAGAGTATATCCTCCAGTCTGTCAGTATTGGCTATACTTAGGTGAAACTCTAAACCAGAATAGTTGCCATCTCTATCAACTTGCTCAAACCTTTCAATGTTGCCATGATTCTCTGCTACTATGGTTGCCAATTTTGCGAGTACCCCCTGTTTGTTAATGACATCCATTTGAAGAGTGGTTTGAAACATGACTTCATTTTCCATATCCCAGTTCATGACTATCATTCTTTCGGGGCTTTTTTCTAACTCATCTAAATTAGCACAATTTTTTCTATGTACTACAATGCCTTTTGCGGGGCTCATGTAGCCAACGATTTCATCATCGAAAATAGGTTCGCAGCAATGGGGGTAGTTTATTATGGACCCTTCTTTACCAGTAATGAGAAAGGCTTCTTTTGGAGAGTATGATTTGCGGATATTTCTCTGTTTTAATAAGGGTAACAGTTTCTTTGCGGCTAAGGAGGGTAAAAGTTCTCCCAGCGCGAAAGCTTTTAACAGTTCATCCATGCTGCCTTTTTTATAGTATTTCAAAGCCCTTTTTCTGGTGCGTTTATCAATGGAGTCAAATGAGTGTCCAAATGTATCCAGTGCTCTGTCTAACATCTTATGGCCTACCACTATGGCATCTTCATCTTTAATATGTTTTAAAGCGTGACGGATGGCGATTCTGGCTTTGCTGGTTGTAACGATTTGTAACCATTCGGTTCTAGGGCTGGCATTGTTGTCTGTGGTGATTCTAATGGTTTGCCCCGTCTTCAATTTTTGTTTGAGCGATGCCGTTTTATTGTTTATTTCAGCAGAAACTGTGTGAGTACCAACGTTGGTATGAATGGCAAAGGCAAAGTCTAAAACGGTAGCATTTAAAGGTAGTTGAATGATTTTACCCTTGGGCGTAAATACATAGATTTCATCCGTGATAAGATCCTTTTTCATGTTCTCATAAAACTCTAGTGAACTGCCCGTTTCTTTTTGTAATTTTAATAGATCCCCTAACCAGTTTCTGGCAATTGTTAAACGAGAATTAGTTGCAAAATCATCATTTTTATAAAGCCAATGCGCCGCTACGCCTGATTCGCACACTTTGTCCATTGTGGCTGTTCTAATCTGGATTTCTATTGCCAGTCCAAAAGGGCCTGTTACCAAAGTATGAATTGATTGATAGCCATTGGTTTTTGGTACAGCAATATAGTCTTTAAAACTATTCTCTCTGGGAGCATACAGTCCATGAATGACACCAAGAGCGATGTAACAATCCTTTACGCTTTTAACAATGACTCGTATTCCAAATATGTCATGAATTTGATCGAAAGATAAGTTTTTTCTTTTTTGTTTAGAATAAATGCTATACAAAGATTTTTGTCTACCATCTACCTCTGCGCTCAAGTCAGAATGCAGTAAAGCTTTAATAATTTTATTTTGTATTTTGAGGATGGTCTCTTTTCGGTGGCCTGATAATTCATCAACTTTATTGGAAATTTTTTCAGCAACATTGGGCAATAGAGCGATGAAAGCATGATCTTGCATTTCATTCTGGATTTTCTTTAATCCCAGCCTTTCTGCAATGGGGGCAAATACATCTAGTGTTTCTCTGGCAATACGCTTACGACTTGATTCACTCATTGCGCTAATTGTACGCATATTATGTAGCCGATCTGCCAGTTTAATAATGATAACTCGAACATCCTCGGCCATGGCAAATAACATTTTTACAAAGCTTTCTGCCTGCGCTTCCTGTAAGTTCCTGAATTTTAATTTATCCAGTTTTGTAACAGCCTGAACAAGATAGGCAATGGTTTTGTTAAACTCTTTTGCTAAATTTGCCTCAGTAATATCAGTGTCTTCAATGGTGTCATGCAAAATGGCCGCACATAAAGAGTTGATATCAAAATTTAATTCGGCAAGTATTGCTGCCACTGTAATAGGGTGAGTGATGTAGGGTTCGCCAGATTTGCGGAACTGGCTAATATGTGCCTGTGCACCATAGCGAGTGGCTTTGGCTAATATTCGTTGTTCTTTGGGGGTAAGGTAGCTGTTGGTAAAGTTTGTGAGTGTTTTATAAGCGGAGACAACTGCAGTGTGTCCTAAAGTTGTCGTGACATCTGGTTCTGTCACGACATGTACTTGGTTTTGTGGGAAAGTGAGTGCATGTGTTTTTACATCATTTGTGAATCTTGTTCTTCTGCTGCTGCATTCCATTCATCCAGTTCTCGGGCTCTCTTCTCTTCAAGTTCCAACTCTTTAAGTTTCGCTTCGGTCATTAAACCCGCTGCTATTTCACGCAAAGCCAATACGGTAGGTTTATCGTTTTCTTCATCAACCAAAGGTGCTTGACCATTTGCGATTAAGCGTGCACGTTTAGACGCTAATTGCACTAATGCAAAACGATTTTCAACATGTTCTAAACAATCTTCAATTGTAACTCTTGCCATTTTAAATTTCCTGTTTGATCTTTCATTGTAATAAATCGACCGCGAATTTTAACAAAATATTGCTATAATTAATAACTATCTTAATGATTTTAGTGTGTTTTTGTAGTTTTCTATAATATTTTTGCTGATTCCCTGGTATTTCTGTCCATAAATGTAGGTATCTACTTTTATTTGGTTGCTGACAAAGATAATAGTGTCCAAGCATTTTTCACCATTCAGATTGGTTAATAAGGGGTGCTGAGTATCAATATTTAGCCAGTTGGCGAGTTGCTTAGCTTGTATTCCATCGACCGGCTGGGCACAGGTTATGGCTCCAGCTTTCACTGATTCATTCCATAACAGTGTGCCAACATTGGCCGTGTTTTTTGTGCTGGCAATTATTCTTTGTTGCATTTGTAAACGTTGTGAATACTCCAATATTTGCAATTCCTGAAATGGGTTGATTAATATATGACTATCTGAACCAATTGCAAAACATCCTTTTTGTTTTATAAACGTTGATAGCGGAAAAATACCATCACCTAAATTGGCTTCAGTCATCGGGCATAATCCAACAATGGCTCCTGATTGTGTTATTAACTCAATTTCATGATTATTTAAATGGGTGGCATGAACCAGACACCAGTTTTGATCAACATCAAAGTGATGAAATAGTAATTCAACAGGTCGCATTCCTGAGTGTTCTATGACTTGTTCAACCTCAGCAACTTGTTCAGAAATATGGATATGAATTGTTTGACCTTTATCTAACTCCCTTAAAACCTTCGCCATTTGTTCTATTGATACCGCGCGTAGTGAATGAAAACAAATAGCCATGTTTTGTTCTGGAAATAACTGTTTTTCCAATGACTTATACAGCTCAATATACTCAGTGCTTGATAACTTAAATCGATGTTGCAAATCAGATAATGGTGAACCATTGATATGTGCCTGAGTGTAAAGGACAGGCAACAATGTTAGCCTAATACCAACATCGTGAGCAGCGTTGATAATTGCCAGTGACATATCTTCTGTATTGTTTTTATCGCTTAAACTTCGATGAATATAATGAAACTCGCAAACCGATGTGAAACCTGCCAACAACATCTCGCTATAAGCATATCTGGCAATATGATATAGTTGTCTGGCATCAATCTTATTGGCATATTGATACATCAGGTTTCGCCATGACCAAAAGCTGTCATTGTCAGATGTTTTGTATTCTGTTAATCCTGCCATGGTTCTCTGAAAAACATGGGAGTGACAGTTTGGCATGGCAGGAATAATACAATCTATGACAATGTCACTTGGGTGTTGTTTGCTGTCCTCTGATACGTCTTGAAATACGCCATCAGAATCGATAGTAACGCTGACATTGTCTTGCCAGCCTTGGGGCAATAATGCCTGTTTGAAAAAATAGTTGTTCATACCGTCAATTTTATGCCATGGATTAATGTACACATATCTTTTATTCTCTGAATTTGGTAAAATTCGCCTCTTTTTTAATATATTGGATTATTATGGGCTTTAAATGTGGAATAGTTGGTCTACCCAACGTTGGAAAATCAACTTTATTTAATGCACTGACTAAGGCGGGTATTGATGCGGCCAACTATCCTTTTTGTACCATTGAACCCAATGTTGGTATGGTTGAAGTACCAGATGCTCGTTTGGCAGCCCTCGGTGAAATAGTTAATCCCGAGCGAATACTGCCAACCGTAATGGAGTTTGTTGATATTGCAGGTTTGGTTGCGGGTGCTTCCAAAGGTGAGGGGCTTGGTAATAAATTTTTATCAAATATCAGAGAAACGGATGCAATTGCTCATGTGGTTCGTTGTTTTGAAGATGACGATGTGGTGCATGTAGAAGGTAAAATCAGCCCGCTGGATGATGTGGAAACCATTAATACGGAATTAGCGCTTGCAGATTTGGACTCGGCTGAGCGTGGTTTACTAAAAGCTCAAAAACAGAGTAAATCAGGTAATAAAGAAGCCCAGGCCAGAGCAGCAGTATTAGAAAAAATTGTTGCACAGTTAGCAGAAGGTTTGCCTATTCGGTCGTTAGATTTATACAAAGAAGAAAAAATAGTCATAAGAGAATTCAGCTTCATTACAGCCAAACCGGTGATGTATATTGCCAATGTTGCTGAGGAAGGGTTTGAAAACAATCCGTTTCTTGATAAAGTTCGTGAAATAGCCGAGGCAGAAGGTTCATCTGTGGTTCCTGTGTGTGCAGTCATCGAGGCAGAGATTGCTATACTTGATGAAGAAGACAAAGAAATGTTTATGGAAGAATTGGGTCTAGATGAAGCCGGGCTTGATAGAGTTATCAGAGCAGGACATGATTTGTTAGGCCTGCAAACATACTTTACAGCAGGGGTGAAAGAAGTTCGGGCATGGACTTTTAAAGGGGGTTCAACGGCTCCTCAATGTGCTGGAGTGATTCATACCGATTTCGAAAAAGGCTTTATCCGTGCCGAAACCATGGCTTATGATGATTTCATTCAATACAACGGTGAAGCTGGTTGTAAAGAAGCGGGTAAATTGCGTTTAGAAGGCAAGGAGTATTTGGTTAAAGAAGGTGATGTACTACACTTTAGATTTAATGTGTAGAGACAAGGCGCGCCTTGTCTCTAAGTAATGTTTTATTTAGATTTAAAAGTATGAATTTAACAAAAATAAAAAAATACATTTTACCAGTATTGCTATACAGCGCAGTAGCCTATTCTTTATTTTTTATTTACCAAAATCAGATAAGAGTGATCAATCAAAAAGTATCAGCCAGAGAAATTGATCCAGCCTGTGATATTGTTATGTTCACCACCGACCATTGTCCCTATTGTGCTAAAGCCAAAGCCTATTTAATTAGTCAAGGGGCACAATATTGTGAAAGAGACATAGAATGGTCAGAAGAAGACAATCAGCTATTTAAACAACTTGGAGGCAAAGGCACACCCTTAACCGTTATAGGTCAGACTGTTATTGGCGGGTTTGTTGAAAGCAGATTTAAATCGGCATTACAGAAATTAGAAACTAACTCTCAGGTGATTTCTAGGAGCTTGTGCGAGAATAGAAAACCTACTGCAGAAAATCTGGATTTGGTGCTACTTTCCC
>JAESTH010000263.1 GCA_016763695.1 Alcanivoracaceae bacterium | reverse complement strand
GAAATGAGCGCATAGGTTTTGTTTTTCAGGGGTTTCATTTATTACCAAGATTAAGTGCCTTGGAAAATGTTATGCTGCCCTTAAGATATACAACAGAAAAAGTAACAGAAACTGGACGACAAAGAGCTGAACAACTACTGATAAAAGTGGGTTTGCATGATAGAATACACCACATGCCCAATCAAATGTCAGGTGGGCAAATTCAACGGGTAGCGATTGCCAGATCCTTGATCAATAATCCCGATATTTTACTGGCAGATGAACCAACAGGAAATCTGGACAGTACCATTTCTGGTCAAATTATGGATTTGTTAATAGAACTGAATCAGGGTGGACAAACCATAGTCATGGTTACTCATGAGGATGCGATTGCTGCCTTCGCCAATAGAACTATTCACTTTTTAGATGGAGAAATCATACAATGAAGACCGTGCTTTTTTTATTGTTTGCCAGTTTAAACTGTATGGCAGGATCCATCTACATTACTGGCGAGATTGAATCAAAAAATACCCAGCACATACTGATGCCCTTAGTGCCATCATTCAATGGGAAAATCAGCGAAATGGCAGCAGAAGGGTCAGAGGTTAAATCAGGTGATTTTCTTCTCAGAGTTGACGGATCCAGTCTTGATAGCCAGATTGAAGCACAAGTTGAACAACTTGAAGTGTTCAAAGCCACTGCCAAGAAAAGTATCATAGACCTGAAAATCCAGCTAAATCAGGCAAAAATCACTTTCGAAAAAACAGATGTCAGTCACAAAATCGCACAATTGAAAGCAGAAGTACCTTTGGAATATATTGGTGATTTGGCCTATAAGCAAAACCAGTTACAATTAAAAAATGCAGAGAAAAGTCATAAAAAAGCCATTAATGATTTGCAGGAAGTGAGTACAAAAATTAAAAATAATCAACAAGAAATAGCACTGGGCATCGTGCAAAAACAGAAAAAACTGGATTATCTACAGGAAACACTCGGCTTATTCACCATTTATGCCCAACAAAATGGCTATGTTATCTACTCGACACAAGCCTGGACGGGTGAAAAAATTCAGGTAGGAGACCAAATGAATTCAGGTCATCTGGTCATGAGTGTTTCACAAAACAGAGATTTACAAATAATTGCCTGGATCAATGCCATAGACGTTCCAAAATTAACTGACAGACAAAAAGTCAAGATTCAATTTGATGCCTTTTTAGATCAAACATACAAAGGTGAAATCATCAAGCTTGCCTCAGGCGGTGAAGACAAAAAAATTTGGGGAGATGGCTTATACTATAAAGTCACCATCAATGTTATTGATCAAACCCCCGCAAACCTGTTACTTGGGATGAGTGCATTAATCGAAGTTAACCTGGACCATAAAAATTGAAAATAAATAAAATTAAACTGTTGAGTCTATTGCTACTAATTTTGACTAGCCAGGTCGCAGTCAGTACCAGTATTGAGGTAACTGGTGAGTTAAAAGCATTAAAAACGGACAGTTACACGCCTCCTAGGGTTAGAGGTATTTGGCAATATACTATATCCTATATGGCAGAAGATGGTGCGGTGATTAAAACAGGCATGCCAGTGTTGATGTTTAAAACAGATGCTATTCAGACAAAGCTGGTCAATGCCAAAGGAAAACTAGGTATTAAACAAAGCGAAATTAAAAATAACACAGTCAATAAAACGGAAAACTTTGAAAAAAAATCGATCATCATCGAAGAAAAGAAAATGGAACTTGATAAAGCCAAACGAAAAGCTGAACTACCCAATAGCTTATTGGCAAAAAATGACTATAAGGAAAACCAGTTGCTGTATGAACTGGCAAAAAAAGACTATCAAGCCTCCAAACTAGATTTGCAGTTGGAAAAACAGAAAGCCGTGACAGAAGAAGAAATCCTCAAGGCGGAAATAACCAAGTTAAAGGCCGAAATTACTGAGTATGGCAGTTCAATTTCCAGCATGAAGATGTTCGCTCAATCCGAGGGGATTGTTATGCATAAATCAGGTTGGGACAACAATAAATTTGCCACAGGGGATGCGGTTTGGGGTGGACGTAGAGTCATTGAAGTGGCGAATCTCAGTCAAATAATAGCCAAACTGGAAATCACTGAAAACAATATAAAGCACATTAAACAGGGCCAATCAGTGAAAGTTAAATTAGATGCCCTACCTGATAAGGAGTTTAATGGTACCATTGAGTTCATAGCAAAAGTTGTGCGCATCAAATCAAAAAATCAGCCGGGTAAAATCCTTGAGGCGATAGTCTATATTGAAAATGTTGATACTGAAATTATGCGTCCAGGTATGCGCCTGAGTGCAATAGTCAAAACCAGCGAAACGCCATGAAATTACTTTTAGAAAAGCTGCTGATAATCAGCATAAGTTTTTTACTCTTATCTTGTGAAACGGATGAAAAAAGCACGCCTGAGCTCATTATCCATAGTATGGATACACAGTTCAGCATCATTGCAGATGGTGAATTGGAAGCGGTAAAGTCTACTCCAATTGTCGCCACCGCAAAAACCCAGAGGCCACAAATAATAGCATGGATTGCTCCACAACATTCCTACGTGAACAAAGGTGATGTTATTGCCAGATTTGATGGTGTACCATTTCAAATGGAAGTCGATGAAGCGGAATACGAAATGAATAAATTGATGTTTACCAGGGCAAAAAAACAGCGAGAGTTGGGCTTGTCAATTGAAGATTTTAGCAATGAAGAAGCCGTGGTTAATTTTGAATATTTGATGGCGCAAAAATTCAACATTGATAACCCTATGCTGTATACCAAAATTGAAATGATTGATGCCTCCGATAATGAAGAGTTTTTAGAAGCGAAGTCAAAACATCTAAAAAAAATAGAAGGATATTATCAGGATAAAGCTGTTTCAGAAGTTGGCTTGATAGATTCACAAAGCCAGTTACAGCAAGCTAAAGTGAGTATGAATAAATCTAACCTGAGTCAGTTGGAAGTGCGAGCACCACATGCTGGTATAGTCGTCTTGAAAAAAAGTTGGGATGGGTCAGTGCCACAAGCTGGAAAATCCATTTTCCCAGGGACAAAATTGGCATCATTACCCGATTTGTCACAGATGAAAGCAAAAATTTATGTACCAGAAATCGAAGCGGTAGGGATAAAACAGGATCAGGATGTTGATATCACCCTTCATGCCTTTCCCAATATACTATTTACAGGTCGAATTTCTCAAATAAGCAAAACGGCCCAACCTAAAGAGCGGGATAACCCCGTTAAATATTTCATCATAACTGTGTTGTTAAATGAGCAGGATGAATTACGCTTACGTCCAGGACAAAGAGTTGAGGCAACCATATATACCAGTAAAAAATCTCGATCACTGGTTGTGCCTATTCAGACAATTTTTAGAAAAGGCGATAAAAGTTGGGTCTACTTAAAAAATATAAATAGCAATGAATTTATTGAAAAAAGTGTAAATACGGGTATGTGTTCTACCAGTCAATGTGTGATTCAATCAGGATTGGTTGAAAATGATATCATTGCTTTAATCAAGCCAAATGACAAGGTAGAGGTGCTTTAATGAGGGTACTATTCAAGCAGGCCATCATGGAGATGATGCACCATAAATTAAGAACATTATTAACACTATTAGGTATGGTTTTCGGTGTTGGAGCCGTTATTGCCATGTTGAGTATCGGTGAAGGCGCAAAGGTAGAATCAACCAGACTGATAGAATCCATGGGACTAAGAAATTTGGTGATAAATGAAAAAATAAGCGACAATGAAACACTAAAGGACATTAGAAAAAACTCCATCGGTCTCAGTCTTAATGACTTGAGAGCCATCTCCCAATCATTGCCATTTGTCAGTCAGAATTGTGCCGAAAAAAACATAAAAACCTATTCATTGTTTTCTAAAAACGGACAAACAGACAGCTCAGTTATGGCGATATCCCCCAATTGTTTCGCCTTATCTAATTTAAAAATTGCTAATGGCGCATTATTTACCGAGGTTGATGATACGGAAAATAGGCAGGTAGCGGTTATTGGCGCTGAAGTTGCCAAAAGTCTATTTGCTGATCAAGATCCAATTGGAGAACTGATCAAAGTCAATCACCTGTGGCTGAAAGTAGTGGGTGTTTTGAAACAGCAAAAATTATCAAAAAATGAAATTCAGGGCATCAAACTCGGAGCAGAACATAACCGTATATTCCTGCCTTTATCAACCGCTTTAAAACGATTAAAAATCCCTGATTTAGAAAGCCAGATAGATAGCATAAAAGTAACAATTGATGAAACCATTCAGCCACAAGTGGCCGCCTTGGCCATCGATAGATTATTAAAACGTCGACACGGAAATGTCGATGATTTTGGTATCGTGGTACCGGCATCATTGCTCAATCAACAAAACAAAACCCAAAAGATATTCACCATAGTGATGTCAAGTATAGCCAGTATCTCTTTACTTGTTGGAGGTATAGGTATTATGAATATCATGCTGGCAACCATCCTGGAGCGCACCAAAGAGATCGGCTTAATGCGTGCCCTTGGTGCCAGAAAGTCAGATATAAAAAATCAATTTATAGTAGAAAGCGTAACCATATCGGCGGTGGGGGCATTACTGGGAATAGTGATGGGAATCTTCCTGTCATTTGCTATTCAGTCATTTGCTGACTGGCCTGTACAATGGTCGTTTTTCTCTATTATATTGGCTGTTGGGGTCTGTCTTGTTATCGGTGTTGGTTTTGGTTACTATCCCGCCAAAAAAGCGGCAGAACTTGATCCAATTTTGGCCTTGCAGAAGAACTAGACTATACTTCTGTAGTATATGTCCCCTTAATAAGGGCTTGATTTTAAACTTACAGATTATCAAAAACAGGTTTCGCGCGGCGTGCATAGAGGACGTGCGAAGATCAAGATCAAATAAAAGACAGGTACTATTTATGGTGTGTGGTTTGAGAAAGGAGCGCCAGACTGTGGTGAGAAAGCTGATACACTATTAGCTAAACTCGATGAAAAATGGTTTGGATTTAGTTAGATCGTAGCTACTGCCACTCTGCAAAAGAATAGTGACTCAAAATACCACAAAACGACAACGTGGGTATCAAGGAAAATCAAGGTTGACCTCATCTTGCCAATGAATATCGACCAAATCTTCTTTATCACCGATAATTACACCAGTTCTTGGCATAAGTTTATCAAGCTTATTTGAGTCTACTATATTCGGATCATGCTTTCTTTTTAATTCATCTACTGTCATGGTAGGCATAAAAAACTAAATTTTTTTGGAACGTTATTATAACATAATAAACAAGTTTACAATTCAGGCAAAATTGTCTAAAGTAGGACTTTTATAACCATCAGCAAATAACCCATTATGCTCAATCCAAATCTTAGTCACTTACAATGTTCTCTTTGTGAAAAACAATATTCAAAAGATACAGTCATGAATTTATGTCCAGATGATAATCGTCCGCTGGAGATGATTTATGATATAACAGCCATAAAAAAACAAAATGACTGGTACCACCCAGAGCGTAAAAGCCTGTGGCGTTTTTCAGGTATTTTACCGATTAATGAGGGTTTTATAGACTGTGGAGAAGGTTATACGCCGTTGCTAAATTACAATGATCACGATATTGCTAAACAATATGGCTTTGAACTATTTATTAAGGATGAAGGCAAAGGTCATGCTGGTTTTGGGCAAAACCCAACGCTGAGTTTTAAAGACCGTGGTATGGCAGTGGTGATTAATATGGCCAAACATTTTGGTCTGGATAAACTGGTTGTACCCACTCAGGGTAATGCGGGTGATTCCTTGGCTTATTATGCCAATCAAACCAACACAGCAGCAGTGATTATTATGCCAGATGATACGCCCATGCCCATTCAGGGTAGTGTTGCGGCCTTAAGTTTTCATAATCCCGATATTAAACTGGATATGGTCAAAGGCACTATCAAAGAAGCAGGCGAAAAGATGAAGGCAGAATATATTCCCCAAGGCTATTTTAATGTTGCGACCTTTCAAGAACCAGGCTGGCGTATAGAAGGCAAAAAAACCATGGGTTTAGAGCTTGCAGAACCCAACAATATGTCCGATAAGTGGCAATTGCCAGACGTAGTATTATACCCAACAGGTGGAGGCACAGGCATACTAGGCATGTGGAAGGCTTTTGATGAACTAGAACAACTGGGCATGATTGATAGCAAAAGACCCAAAATAATTGCTGTACAGTCTCAGGCTACGCAACCCATAACCGCTGCATTTAATAATGACTCGTTTGAACCAGCCCCAACTCAGGCGGGCCATACCTTGGCAGTCGGTCTGAACGTGGCAGGTGGAGTAGGGCACTTTAAGGTGCTGGATATTATTCGCAAAAGTGGAGGCACATCTATTGCTATGGATGAGAGTGAAATTGCCCAAAATCTCAGCAAAGTATGGAATGAAAAGCACTGGTGGATTTGCCCCGAGGCAGCCGCATGTATGGCCGCATTAAAACCATTGGCACAGCAGGGCGTGATAAAAGAAAATGAGCAAGTGGTGGTTTTCAATACGGGCTCTTTTGAAAAATATTTACCTGATGTCAGGCATTTACTATAGTCATATTGCTTTACTATGCGCGGTATATTATTGCTTGTTAAGTTCAATTTAATTAATACAAAGAGGCATATTCCCACTGATTTTAGTTATGGATATACCTCTTGGAATTGAATTAATTACTTTCGTCTATATGGGTGAATATGGCACCGCAAGCACCTGAACTACAAGCTGTAGTTGAATAGCCATCAGCTATTGTATTAGAGTGAACCACATTAAAGTAATATGTTTTATTTTTTCCAATAGGCAATAAATAGCAGGGTTCGTATTCGGATTTTGTGACCATAGCATATTTGGAATAGCTCCACCTCTTATCAAACATCTACTCTGACCCAGATGCGTAGTAAAATCTCCAGGACATTCACTGATTGCAATTGTTGTTGCTGAAGAAGGTGGACCTTGTCCATTACCAGGAACGGTAAATACTAATCTTGCAATGGCGTTACTGTTATCAGTGGTAAATCTCATAGCTGTATATTGATTGGCTGTTAAATTAAAGATTGATTGTGCACCATATATACCAGGCCAGCCACTACCAGGGGCAATAGAATCGTAAGTGCCGTTAAAACTTGCTGGATTTTGAGGGCTACCCAGTTGACCAAACGGTGCACCAGGTATTAATCTAATTGTAGTATCTGCATTACCATTAAGTATTGGTGGTTGACTAATACAATCTGGGTTCCCACCATTAATAGTTACTGTTACCGTTCTTACCGGTGATGTTCCAATACTATTCGAACAAACTAAACTAAAACTTGAGTTTGAGGTAATGTTTGTAATCGTTGTACTATGGGTTCCATTGGTGACATCATTGCCAGTTAAAATACCGCTCCAGTTTCCTGTTTTGGTGCAACTGGATGCGTCATTATTCACGATCCACGAAATGATGGAAGATTCCCCTGAATTTATTATAGTTGGGTTGGCAGATAGTGTTAATGTCGGTGGTGGCGATCCAGTGCCAATGACAAGAACCTGAACAGAGCGAACAGGACTACTTCCAAAACTATTTGTACATACTAAACTGTATGTAGAATTTACAGTAATATTTGCTATGTTTAAACTATGGGTGCCATTTGTGACATCACTACCAGTGAAAGTACCAGACCAACCCCCAAATTTAGTACAGGCAGTAGCATCATTTCCCACTGTCCACGAAATAATAGAGGATCCTCCAGAACTTATTGTTGTTGGGTTGGCTGACATTGTTAACGTTGGTACTGAGCTTGGGTTAATTACTAGGACTTGAACAGATTGAAAAGTACTACTTCCAAAATTATTTGTACAAACCAAATTATAATTTGAGCTGGTAGTGATATTAGTCACAGTGTCAGTATGCGTTCCATTTGTGACATCACTACCAGTTAAAGTACCAGACCAATTCCCTGATTTTGTACAGATAGAAGCACCATTTCCCACTGTCCACGAAATAACAGAGGATTCTCCAGAATTTATTGTTGTTGGGTTGGCAGATAATGATAAGGTTGGTGGTAAACCAGGGTTAGTTACTAGAACTTGAACTGATTTTACCTGAGAACTACCAAAACTATTGAAACATTGTAATGAGTAGCTTGATGTCGATGTTATATTTGAAACTACTTGACTGTTAATACCATTAGAAGAATTTGCAGATCCTGTCCAATCTCCTGATTTAATACAAGATGTTGCATTGTTGTTTAGTGTCCATGTTAAGTTTGTATTGCCTCCCATAGTGATATTGTCAGGGTTAGCTGTAAAGGATGAGATAACAGGAACGCCTATGATTTCTTCAAAACCATTTTTAAAAATTATATCCGCTTCAACACCAATCCCTTCAATTTGAAATGAGTATGACCCTGTGGCTCCATCTTGAGAAGTTATTTCCGCATGATAATCACCACTATAGGGTAGAGTAAAACTGAGGTCAATAATGCCATTATTGTCAGTATCATTGTCTATCTCAATATTGTTGCCATTAATATCAATTATTTTTAGAAATGGGTGAAAATTCCCATTTGTATCAACCGTAATAAATACATAGGCATCAACGACCCCATTAAATTGAAAACTTCTGGTTGAAAGAGGATCGTTGAGGATATCAAAGGTTTCAGTTTGGTTGGCTACGCTTTGACCACCAGGGTCAGTATTGTCAGCGTTTGTAAACCCCCTGTTTTTTACTTGTGTCACAAAAGCCACTTGTGAATTTGCATTACCGATAAAAGCAAAAACACCTCCAGAAGCATAGACGGCTTCTTCAACAGTTGTTGGTAATGTTCCATTGAAATTGGTGGATGTTTCAGGGATAGTATACCCCTGTGTAGCATCGGAAGGTATGAAAAGTGGTTCTGATATATTTGATGTAATGGGCGATAGAAAACCATAATGAACACGGATTCCTTTAAGTGTGGCATTGACAATGGCTTGGATAACAGGTGTTTGTCCAGCGTTATTCTCACCATCTGTAAAAAGTGCTATTGCCGCTTTATCTTCAATTATTCCTGATAGCCCTGTTGTGTTAAGGTTTTCTAAAATTTGTACAGCTGCATTAATGCCTGCTGCAATATCAGTACTGCCTGAAGAGTCTATTGTATTTAGTGTATTGATAACAGTATCTGGATCATCTAGCTCACTCAATATTGTAACAGTGCTATCAAAATCAACTGCAGCAGCTAAATCAGGAGCAGACCCAAGACTTTGGGCTTCTACTAATGAAGTCAAGTTTCTTAAGGTTTCTTTGGCCGCTTCAATTCTTAAATTATCAGGGTCAGTAGTTGTGTTTGATCCTGAGCTATCAACAACCACCACCAGTGTTCGATCAACATTATTGATCATAATCTCTTTAGGGTTACTGATGTATGGGCCTGATTCTAGTTCGAAAAGATAATCGTTTTCACCTATTACCACTGCAATTAAGGAACTGGGAAGGGTGAACAAATTATCGACTTCTGACTTAATTGCAATGATGTCTTGGTTTGTTAGGGTATAGGTATTAGAGGTGATTCCTGGTTTTTTGAAGACCAGTGTTTTAAGATCGAATGTATATAGCGCCAGGGTAAATTCTGTCAGTCCCTCTAGTGTTCCTGTTTTTTGTTGACTCCATTCAAACACTGGTCCGCTTGTATCAATCACAAGATCCAGTTTTGTTTTAGATAGAGGTTTTTCCAGGTAGGGTGCGATCCCAAATTCTGTAAAAGTATTAGATATATTTAATGCACCTCTTAACCCCGTATCACTGATATTGTTTTCTCCCAGAATCAAAAGATCTGTTACATTGGTTCCATAAGCTTTTTGTAATAGCACCTGGTAAAATTCAATTATTGAGGAGACATTTGAATCTTTAAAAACATTCCACAAACCACTTAAGTTGAGGCTTGATGAGTCCCTGCATATCACACAATTTGCCCTAGTATTACTTTCGTTGTTAGAGTCCATTAAATCCCATAATAAATGCAATATAGCAACTTCTGTATCTTCTCCATAAGCTGTTGGCACGCTACTGAGCAATCGTGCCTTATTGCCTTCTAAATTAGCCGATGTTAACTGACTCGCATCATCATAAGTGCTATCACTGATTCCTTTAAATCTACCATTATAACTTGCGCTGGGGTTTTGCAATAAAGCCGTTCCGAACCAAGTACCAAACCCTTCATTTATGGCTAATTCTAATGACTTTGTTTTGTTGTGTAGGGTGCTGTTATTTGGTTGATAATCATATTGGTTTGAACCGTTGTGTGGCCCACCTGTATTAGTATCGGTTGCATTTGTTTCATTGGCTATTGCATGACCGAACTCATGTGCCACAACATCCCATTCATAACGGTGTCCTAAGGATATGAATATTTCATTGGTGTTGGGGTCGTAGGCGCTACCTGATCCACTATGATTAAAAATTACATTAAAGTTTGATTGTTTATCTACTGTAAGCTGTAATTTCGCCTGTTTAACCATTTCCGCCATTCCATGAAAAGCAGACCAGGCACTGGCCAGTTCATTACTTCCTGTTTGAGCTTGATTACAAACCACGGCAAGTATATTTTCTGTTTGACAAGTATATATTCCTCCATTAGCTGTTTCTTTTAATACTTTAAATGCACCAATACTACTATTGCCTGTGATGTCAATATCACCATTAGCATTAATGCCAGGGAAATCGGTTTCTATTACTACCCTGTATGAATAGTTATCCCTTGGAGCTACAAAAGTAAATTCGCCATCAATTAAATACCCTTCAATATTAGCTGTTAAAGGCATATTGTTGATGTCTAGATCTTTATCAGAAATGGTAATCTTTACCCCATGCATAGGGAAGTTAAAATCTCCTGTGGTGGTGTTCAATTTCCCTGTTCCTTGACCGACCCATGATGCTGCAAATATCAGGATATCACCGTTTACAATGGTTTTATTGTTTTGTGTTTTTGGTTGGTTATTTGTTTTTTTATCATTTGCACGAGATCTTATGGCTCTATTTTGTTCTTCCGCATTAAGTTTCTGCTTATATTCTTGTTCAATACTCTTTGTAGATACACTTGGGTCAGATTCAATTTGATAACGAACTTTTGATTTGATGGCATGTCCCACCGTGTCTCTGCCAAACCAAATCAAGCCACTTTCTGCAACAACCCCAAAAGTTCTAAACCTATTTACTATGCCCTTTGATGTTTTAAGTGCAATTGAAACTTTTATTTCGTATTCTCCATTTTCAAAAACAGTTAATGGAATAGCTGTCACACCATTTTCATCTCTGCTATTAACTTCTATTCTTTTATCAATGTGTAAATTAGCAATATGTGATTCTGGTTCAACAAATGTAACGGCTGACAAATCCAGTTCAATCACATACGATTCCCATTGTGGGGTGTTTGATAAAATGACGTTAATTTGTGTTTTATGCTTTATAGACTTTCCTTGTTCTGGAAATTCAAATGAGATTTCAAATGGCATCGGAGTCGAAGCCCAAACACTGCAAACAAGTAAAAAATTAATCAGTAATATATAAATGAGTTGGGCGCTTCTTGTTTTTGTCATAATGTTTTCTCGATGAGGAATGTTTAAATTTATTTGTTTTAACAAAAATAGCATAAGGTTAAACTCTCGAAAAATTGATTTTTAATATCTTGGTCTTTTGTGCATACAATGTTTAATTTTTTATAAAAGATATCTGGAATATTCTTCTCTACTTATATTTGCTAAAATTTTTAATGGATTAATTAAACTCTTTAAGTCTAGTGCCAAATATTTACAAATTCTCTCACCTATCAGTAAGACTATTTTGTAACCTCTTGGCAATAGAAAGAAAATAGTGAGAACCTATTGCATTATTTTAGATGTTTTCTCTAATTCTATTTCCTTAAATCCCAATATAGAAATTCATTCAACAATTAAATTGTAGAGTTTGTGTAAATTTAGAATATATCTAGCAGGAGATTTGCAGCTTAACTTTTTAGAGCCCTTTTCACTCTCTAAAATTCAACAGTCCTCTAATATATTCTTAAAATCAGGGCTTTCATCAATATTTATTTTTTCTGATCTCTTGTAAAGCTTTGTTACTAGAAGAATTTGAAGTCAAATTAGAAAAAAGGCCACTATTTTTCAGTTAAACAAAATTATCAGTTTTTCATTGGATGAAACAGCTGAAATAACCATAAGTTCTAAAGCAACGGTATCCAGAGATATCACTTTTACCTGCCATTGGTTAGCTGCTCAGCTTGTTTAGATTTACTGTTGTTACTCTGTTGAATTTAAATTAAACTGGTTTAAAGAAACCCCCATTTCTTTATAAGTCCCTTCTGGTACCTGCTGCTCGTAAGATGAATACAATGTTTTTAATTTATCATGGGTAGCTGACAATAATTCGCCAGTTTCACGTTGCAGCTCTAAATACGCTTTAGCAGGAATCTTGGTGCTATAAACATGTGACTGATGATTTTTTTTATCATGTTGCTTATCATTTAGGTTGTTTATAAAAGTATTGATATACTGATTCAGGTGGTTTGAAAACTGTTGAAGAGCTCGGTAGTCCTCTGTTGTATTGTTTATTTGATTAGCAATAAACCTTATTTCTTTACCCAAGTCTTCTATACAATCTAATGCTACAAGTTCATTAATGACAGAATTAATCGTTGTCGCACCATAGGCAACTTCAAAAATGATACTCTCGACAGAATTAGCCCCAAGTTTATTAATTATCATATCGTTCTGGAAGGCCAATACTTCTATTCTATTGAGAATGGTCAATATTGATGAAGGTCTTTGGTATTGTTCTTTATTATTTAGTATTGCTGAGACAATGCGTCTGTCAATACTGACTTTTAATGATGTTCTCGTTACTGTGTGGCTGGTTTTATAGGCCTCAAACACATAAGTTTCTCTTAATGATTTGCAAAAGCCATCAAAATCAAGATTAAATTGGAGTAATAATTTCGATAATCCGCAGTACGCTCTGTGTAATATTTTTTTTTCTGGCCTGTTAAAATTGTTTGTATTCTTGTCAATCATATATGTCCTGTGTTTTTAGTGAGTTTTATCCATGGCCTGATGTTTATTGCCATCAAATTGCGAGTAGCATGTATACCCAATTCCAATGCCAGTTTAACGGTACTGGCAAGCCGATTTAATGCGATTATCCACCGTATTGCAATAAAAAACGCAGGAGAAAAAGGAGAGATTAAACCTGCGCAAAACCAGAAAAAATAAAAGCTATTTATTATGTAGCTTTTTCGGTAAATGGTCATCTGTGATGTTACAAATGGTATCGAATCAATGATTCGTTTTTGTACCATGTTGAAAGTATATAATACTTTACTTTTATTGTAAAGAATACTTGCTATTAGTTATGTTAGTATAGTGCGCTATACAGTTAAGTATGTTGTAATATAATAATTTAGGAAAAAATATGCGCTTTGGCGATAAAATAAGAGCTATCAGAACAAAACATAAACTCTCTTTAGCAAAACTTGGTAAAGAAATTGGCGTAAGTAAAGCAGCTATTTGGCAATGGGAAAATGTGATAGTAAAACCAGGTAATATTAAAACAGGTAATATGGAGGCACTTTGCAGATTCCTGAATGTTTCCAAAGACTATTTTTTAAATGATCGTTTGATTTATGAGACTGAAGCAACATATAAAAGTAATAAAACGCCTGTTTTCGATGACATACTGACAAAAACAATAATTTATGTTCTGGATAATACTAAAGCTTTAAGTCATGAGGACGTGGCGGTTGCAATCAGGCTGCTTTATAACAAGGTGAAAGATAAAAAAATTATTTTAAGTTCTGATTTAGAAGAAGTTTTGCAACTGCTTTGTTAATAGCCTAATCATGATATAGGCAATAAATATTTTAACTCTCATTTCATTAAATGTAGTTATTCTTACAGAAGATTTATTCAGGAATGATTTTTCTAACACGAGTTAAAACCTCAGTAGTGGGCATATCAAGGGTATATAGCCGCACATTAAGTGTACTTTTGGTTCATGCATTACACGACAAGTATAAAATACTATACCTATATTGTAAGGATTACAAAACTTTTAT
>JAESTH010000262.1 GCA_016763695.1 Alcanivoracaceae bacterium | reverse complement strand
CATTATAAAATAAAATATAAATTTTTCTATATGGAGCTTACAGTGCAATATCTGAAAATTAGATCTTCATTAACAAATCTTCATGTTTTAAGCCAGGAAATGAGTAAAGTGTAAATCCTTGGCTTAACTGTTTTTAAAATTACATTCATGATATGAAAACAGGTATTCTTTGAGAAGTTAAGATATTTCATCGAATATTTCATGAGTGTAGTTTTAAGAATATTGAATATATGAAAATTATTAACATTACAATTGTATCAATTTTAAAACACATTGTAGAAACGCCCTATTGTTACCACCTTATAAACGCAATGCTTTGCGTCTCTTTTCCTCGTATAACGATAACTTTTTAAATATAAAATTAGACACAAAGCATTGTGTCTCTACCTTGAAACCTATCGGCATTATTTCAACAGCAGGGGTTTTTCAAAAACCAAAATCTCTGGCCCCTCATTTTCTAAAAAGGATATGCACACAAATAAACAATAAATTTATTACAAAAAATCAATTGTTACTTTAATTATGCTGAAAAGATAAACATTTTGATTTTTGAGCTGAGGATTTTAAAAAAATGATTGGGTATGGTTTGTATATATGCGTTTTCAGTTATTTGAAATAAAACTATTCTAAAGCTGGAACTAGCTTAATACCTGTACACCATTTCTTATGAATACTCTTTCAAAAATCTTTTAACTCAATTTGGGGGGCTTACACCTTAGGACACACTTTTATAGACGGTATGTTTGTTTTAGGAAAATACTATTCAGATGCCTATCCAATATACCGATTATTATTTAATCAATGAATTCGGGTCTATAAATTCTGATGTGTTCCCAAATGCGAGTGACTTGATCATCGGTAATTTCATCCATCCATTCATCATCTACATAATTCATGTAATTGTGTATTGGGGCACTTTCTTTTGGGTTGCACGCATTGTTACGCCCCTCAGGTGGTTTACCTTCATTTGGACCTGAGTGGGATGGAGTATCACCAACTTGATCCCCATAGGGATCGCACCCTCCCTCAAATGTGTGGTAAAGACCAAGCCAATGACCAACTTCATGAACTGCGGTCATACCAAAATTAAAGTTTTCTTCACTACCTTCAGGGAATGCTTCATTTAAGATTACAACTCCGTCAGATTCCATATCTCCATTTCTTGTCCACGGGTATGTAGCCCACCCTAACAAGCCTGGCGTCAACCCTGCCGTATATAGATTTAAGTAGAACCTTGGGTCTGATTGAAGTTCTCTCTTGGCCAATCGCTCATCTATACTGTCTATATCCATATAATACCAATTAATATTTTCTTCCCAAATGACATCATCTGGCGAATAGGAAAAGGTGATCCCATACTGTGAAAACACTTGATTTAACACTTCAACTTGCATGAGTCTTTGATCTTCTGTTATTTCTCCATTTTGCCCATCTGTAATATGAATAAACATTATTGGTATTGTTGCTGTACTTGCTGCCAGATCTCTTCGCCTAAATCTAGATACTCGCTCATCGTTTCTTTTAATTTGATAATTACTAGGCCTGTTCGTTGCACATCCTCTGCCCTGTTTAGAAAATTCCTGCATACTTTCAAATTCTTTATTGTTGACTGTAAGACCCATTATTTACCCTCATACATAAATGATATTATAGATAAAAGTGTAATTCTGGTTGCAATTCTCTCACTTAGCAACTAATAATATTAATTAGTTGCTAGTCTTAATCAAAACTAGATTGAGTTGTACTTGCTTAACTCAACGACTATGGACTAGAAGTCCATAGGTTGTTCTACAACTGAAAATTGTTACATAATAAAGCCAATGTTTCGCTCCGTGATACTTTCTATATGCTAAAAGCTTATATCTCGTATCCACAAGTATTTCACAGTCTCTATGATGAGCATTCATTATCATATAGAGCCATATTTATGCTGAAATCAAGAAAATAAGGGCCAGGAGTCGCAACAAGCATTGTTCAGTCGCAAATAATTTTGGAAATCTCATCAACACCAGCCTGCTCCGCCGATTGATCTGCAAAATATGAGCTTCTAACTAAAGGACCACTGGCAATATGAGTGAATCCTAAAGTATAACCATACTCTTCTATGTCTTTAAATTCTTGTGGTGTCCAGTAATACATGACTGGATGGTGGTGTTTTGTTGGCTGTAGATATTGACCAATGGTTATCATATCGACATTGTGCTCAGCTAGGTCTCTGAGTGTTGTCTGTACCTGTTGATAAGTCTCACCCAGTCCAACCATGATGCCTGACTTGGTTAATATTTTTGGATGGTTTTCTTTAAACCTTTTAAGTAAGGTTAATGACCATTGATAATCAGCACCTGGGCGTACGGTTTTATAAAGTGGAAAGACTGTTTCCAGATTGTGGTTAAAAACATCAGGCAACTCTTTTGCTAATATGTCTAAGGCTACATCCATGCGCCCTTTACCGCGATAATCAGGGGTGAGAATTTCAATTTTTATATTGGGACATGCCTCTCGTACAGCTTTTATGCAATCAACGTAATGCTGTGCGCCACCATCTTTTAAATCATCGCGATCAACAGAGGTGATGACTACATATTTTAAAGCCATTTCTGCTATGGTCTTAGCCAGATTTGCAGGCTCTTTTGTATCAACTGGTAATGGTCGACCATGAGCAACATCGCAAAATGAACAACGGCGCGTACACACTTCTCCAAGGATCATAAAAGTGGCGGTGCCTTTGTTATAACACTCATGGATATTGGGGCAAGATGCTTCTTCACAGACGGTTACCAGGGCGTTGTTGCTGATCTTCTTTTTTAGTCTGGCCACTGCATTTCCAACAGGTAAACGTACACGTATCCAATCAGGTTTTCTTAATGTTGGAGCTGAAGTATCGAAACCCGCGCGGTTGCGTTTGGTTTTATCTCCACCCAGTTGCTTTTTTCCTGCTATGATTAATGGTATTGTATCTGTCATCTATTTTCTGCTTTTGTAAGATGGGCCTTGCCCATCATGGGGTTTTTCAATGCTGTATATTGTTAATGATAGGCTAGACCCATCTTACATTTTAATTGTAAAATTTAATATTCCACAAAGATGTTTAATCAGTTGCTTTTGCACTTCATCGAATTTTACTGAGGAAATAAGCTCGCTCAGTTGAGTCACTTCTAAGCCCGCAAAACCACAGGGGTTAATACGAGAAAATGGCTCTAAATCCATGCGGATATTAAATGCCAAACCATGAAATGTACAGCCTTTGCGTACTCTTAAGCCTAATGATGCTATTTTTTTATCATCCACATAGACTCCAGGGGCTTTTTCTCTGCGTTTAGCATACACGCCATAGTATTGGAGGGTCTGAATCAACGCTTCTTCTATGCCATTAACCAGTGCCTTGATGCCTATTTTATGCCTTTTTAAATCGATTAATGGATAGACGACAATTTGACCTGGTCCGTGGTAGGTTACTTGCCCACCACGATCAACTTGTATGATGGGAATATCGCCAGGATTTAGTACGTGTTCTGGCTTGCCTGCTTGTCCCTGAGTAAAGACAGGTGGATGCTCAACTAGCCATATTTCATCAAGGGTATCTTTATCCCTATCATCGGTAAATTTCTGCATGGCACGCCATACAGGTTCGTATTCACTTAAACCCAGGTATTGCAGCTTGATGACTGCTGTTAACTCATCCTTTATAGTATCCATTTCACATCTTTGTGACTTTTTATCTCTATGTATAAGCCTTCCAGGTGGGCTCTTGACTTAATTTCTACTGTTATTGTCACCGATTGATATTTGCCCGTTTTGCTTTTGTTGCTACGAACATGATGCTCTTGGGTATCAGGACAATGTTTTTGAGCAATGAACAGCATTTCCTGTAAAAATCTATTGGTATTTTCCCCCATTGCTTTTATTGGATATTTACATGGAAAGCTTAGGCCTTCTGGCTCACTTTCCTGATCTTTTATGATGTTTGTGATATTTCTTTCTTTGCTATCTTTATCACTCATCATCATCTCCAAAAGATTTAAACCATAAGCCCATGCTATCTGTTGTGCGTGTCCACCAACCACCTGACTCTAGTGCCTTTAATGCAATCAAATCTTTAGCTGCTATCAATTGTTCATTGAGGTGGATGTTTAGCTTTCCTATGATTTGACGACTCGCAATCGGTGCCGTAATATGATTGGGTATGTCTACTTTTGCTTGTAAATTTTTGTATTGCCCGCGTGGAATTGTTATGTATAAATCTTCGGCCAGTCCCAAGTCCACATTTTCGTCCTGGCCTTTCCAGACTTCGATATTGACTCGTTTTTCATTGGCTTTATACAGGAGGTTTGTTTCAAAGAATCTGTAGCCATAATTGAAGAGTTTCTGACTTTCGTCTGCTCTGGATTTTTGTGATTCTGTTCCCATGACCACTGTAATTAATCTCATGCCATTCCTTTTTGCGGTAGAAACCAGACAATAACCCGCAGCCTCTGTGTGGCCTGTTTTAAAACCATCTACAGATGGGTCTCTCCATAATAATGTGTTTCTATTATGCTGAGTGATTTCATTGAAGGTGAATTCTTTTTCGGAAAATATTTCGAAATCCTCGGGGAAATTAACAATGATTGCTTTCGCTAATTTTGCCGCATCAATAGCAGTAATATAATGATCTGCTGCTGGCAGGCCTGTGGCATTCATAAAGTTGGAGTTTTGCATGCCGATTTTTTTTGCGTATTGGTTCATTAAGTCGGCAAAAATTTCTTCGCTTCCAGCAATGTGTTCAGCCAGTGCCACACATGCGTCGTTTCCAGATTGGATAATCATGCCTTTTATCAAGTCTTCTACCGATACTTTTTTATTGACTTCGATAAACATTTTGGAGCCACCTGTACGCCATGCTTTTTCACTCACTGTCACCAAATCACTTTTTTTCAGGTTTGCAGATTTTAGCTCTGCAAAAACCACATAGGCTGTCATCATCTTGGTGATGCTGGCAGGTTCAACTTTTTTGTTGATATCAAACTGGGCCAGCAGTGTTTCTGAATTATAGTCCATCAATAAATAGCTATCAGCTGCTATGGTTGGTGGTTTTGGTGTGGTTATGGTTTGCGCCAATGCGGAACAAGATGCCATTATTAAAAAGCATATTGTCAAAAATTTATCATTCATGGTAAATAGTTTGTTCATTTCTTAACTGCGCATTATCGCATGTTTGGTTGAGGAATTTTATTATTAGAGTCTATTGCAGGGAAATAAGTTCCGCCGTTAAACCACTTGTATCATTTTTGTGGATAATGACTTTCCAATTATACAACTCACACAGTCGTTTAACGATGGCGAGTCCCAGGCCAGAGCCTTTAGCAGTAACTGAACTGCCTCGATAATGCCGGTCAAATAGTTTTGGAAGCTCATCCTTACCCACCCCAGTACCCTGATCTATAACCAACACACGATCATCTTTAAGAATGATCTGAATCGTGCCTTTGGGCGTATATTTTATGGCATTACCAATTAAGTTACTCAATGCTACCGAAATAACAGCCGATGGCGCCCTGACTTGTAGCCAGTCATCTTCTATAACTTCTACGGTTAATTTTTTCAGCTTTATGGTTGCAGAAAAATTTTCTATGATTTCTTTAACCAGCTTTCCTACCTGGGTTCTTTGTAAGTTGGCATCTGTTTTTTGCTCTTCTCTAACAAGTAACAGTAGTGTTTCGGTAAGTTCTGCTGATTGTTTGACTGCTCGTTCAATTCTGGCCAGCCTTAATTTGGTCTTATCATCGATATTAGGTTGACTCAGAATCAGTTCCGCTGTACTTGCAATCACAGCCAGTGGTGTGCGTAGCTCATGACTGACATCGGCATTAAACTCTTTATCTCTATTAACAACATCAGTTAGCCTGTCAGAATAATCATCAAGCGCCTTAGCCAATTGACCCACCTCATCATCAGAAAAATGTGAGGCCAGTTGCTGTGGCTTTTTATTTTGTTGACCAACCATTGATGCCAGGTGTCTTAGTGGCTTTAATATTTTTTTTGAAGCATAAATAGCCAAAAAATAGGCAATGATTGAAAATAACACAAAAACACCAGCCAATGCTGAATATACCAGTCTGTTTTCATTTTTTGGCACGGTCACATCAAATTTTATATAACCCCACACTTCCTTGCCCTCAATAATATGCCGTTTGTTGACGGCAACTTTATATTGTTTACCATTTTCTCGGATATTGTGTATACCATCTTTTAAATCGGCATAGCTTATGGGTAAATCCAGCGGCAGGTTTTCAGGTGTTGTGACCAAAGCGAGTACATTGGATGCCATTGGCTCTCCCTGTGTACCATTGGGATCTTTTGCAAATTTATCCATGTAGTCATCAAGAATCAGTTTTATTGATTCTCCAATCAGGTTGGTACTCAGGTGTTGTCGAATGGTCAATGCTGTTGTTGCAAACAAAACTCCCAGCAAAGTACTGAGAGCTAAAAATGCGATAATTATTCTATATTTGAGTTTATTACGAAACTTCATCCAAATCCGCTATACGATATCCAATGCCATGTCTTGTGTGTATTAAGGGTTTTTCAAATGGTTTGTCTATTGTAGCGCGTAATCCATGAATATGTACTCTTAGGGAGTCACTATCGGGCATTTCTTCACCCCAGACCTTTAACTCCAGCTCCTGTCTTGGAACCACCCATGGAGATGCTTCCATTAAACGTTTTAATAGTTTAAGCCCTGTTGGATTCATATCTAAGTTGATCCCTGCTCTTTTGACTATTAATGTATTGGTATCAAACTCCAGGTCATCGACTATTAATATTTTTTGCGCATTATTACTTCGGCGGTTGGACAACACCGTCACCCGTGCCTCTAACTCCTGTAATGCAAAAGGCTTGACCATATAATCATCTGCCCCAAATTCAAAGCCTTTCAGTTTTTGTTCCAGGCTGTCTCGGGCAGTTAACATTAATACAGGGGTATTTTTATCTGCATCTTTTCTCAATTTTTTACAGACATCCAGGCCATCCATTCCTGGCAACATGAGATCCAGGACAATGACATCAAAATCATTTGTTACAGCAAAATGTAAGCCTGTAATGCCATCTGCTGCATAGTCTACTATGTGTCCCTTGTCTTCAAAGTAATCTACAATATTTGCAGCTATATCTGTGTTGTCTTCTATTACTAGAATTTTCATTTTTTCTCCATATGGATTTGGGTCAGATTAACCCCTCGCAATATATTATTGCAGCAAGGTTAATTATCGAGCCATGGATGGCAAGACGCGGAGCGTTGCAAAATATGTATCTATAAATATCATATTTTACTGCCAGATTAATAAAAAAAACCCAAGATAAGTTTTCACAAATCTTGGGTTAAAATAGATGCTGTAAAATTTTCGTAATCCTGGGTTGTTAGCACCTGTATCTAACTTAACTTGGAATCTATTGTACTAACATTTCTGTTATGGTTTCGTTAAGATTTTCTAATGATTTCATTAAATTCATTATTTTTCGCTATATTTCTTCATTTGATAGCTTAAATTGAGGAAATATATAAAATATCCTTAACTTTGTATTTGCTGCTAAAGCACTATTGTTACTAAATAAATTGGTTTTGTGTAAACTACTCACTCCGTCATTTACGTGTAAGCGGGAATCTATTGAAAAAATCACTAGATTAAGTGAGAATAATCTGTGATATTTATCAGATTACCGTCTACGCAATAATGACCCGAAGGGTGCATAGTTACGGCTTTATAACAATAATTTACTGGTCTTGGTTCGGATACTACTTAATTAATTTCAAATATTAACATTAAATTTATGGCTCGTTTTTCAATTATTTTCATTGTATTAGTTATTTCATTATTCACTTTAGAGCTGTTTGAACCAATCCGTCAAGCCATTATTTTGCCATTTACGGGCTTTCTTGCAACATTTAGTGCCGCCATTATGCAAATATTTGATGCAGATGTTGTATCTCATGCAGATATTATACGCAGCAAAAGCACTGCAGCAGCTGTACAAATTGCTGCTGGCTGTAATGGTGTAGAAGCGGTTATTATCTTGTTTGCAGCCATATTTGCTTTCCCATCCAGTTTCATGCATAAAATCATAGGTTTCATTTTTGGTTTTTTTGCTATCCAAATTTTAAATGTAATACGAATAATTTCTTTATATTATCTTTTACAATGGGATAAAAACTGGTTTGAGTGGTTTCACTTGTATCTGTGGCAAGCACTGATAATACTTGATGCATTAATTGTCTGGTTGATTTGGTTACGCTATTTGCCAAAGAAACTGTCTAACGCCGATAAAGCAGAAGCTACTGAGATACATTCTTAACTATGCTCAGATGGAATGGAGATGCACATTGAGTTATTTTTTTCTATTAAATACGACTTAATTGCCATTCTATTGAGTGGATTTTAATAGGGGAAAAGAGTCAATTGGGCTACATTTCCACTGATTTTAGTTATGAATATACCTTTACTTAAGCTTTAAAGTAATAAACTGCCACCACATCACCCAATCACCGATAAAACTGTACAGTGGATACTTAAATGTTGCAGGTGTGTTTTTTTCGAATACATAATGTCCAACCCAAGCAAAGCCGTATCCTATGACTGGTAACAATAATAATAGTTTATATTGTTGAATGGCAATAGTAAATATTAACACCGCAATAACCAGGCTTGAGCCAATGACATGTAATATACGACAGGTTTTATTGCTGTGTTCACTCAAATAGAAGGGGTAAAACTCCTTAAAGTTTTTGTATTTTTGATCTGACATACTTTATTTTACGACTTTTAAGAAACTTTTGCTATTGTTATCTTCTTTAGCTTTTGTCTTGAGTTGGGGCTCTGAGTCTGATTTTTGCTTTTTTAAATGTGGCGGATCAGGCAACTCATCATTGTCACCAAACATCATTCCCTGTCCATTTTCCCGTGCATATATGGCTAATATACTGCCAACAGGGACAAACAGGTTTTGACTTCTGCCTGAAAAGCGCGCGTCAAATAATATGCCTTCGTCAATTATTTCTAAATTTTTTGTCGCGCCATAAGAGATATTGAGTACAACTTTACCCTCTTCATCTATGCCTGTCGGTATCTGAACATCTTCATGTTTTGAACTCACCAATACCAATGGCGTACAATTATTATCACTGATCCATTCATGCAAGGCACGGATGATATATGGTTTTGATGAGTTCATTATTATTTTTCCTTAAAAGTCAAAGCGCATTTCGCGTTCTTGTTCTGATACACTTTGCTTAAATGACTCTTTTCTGAAAATCATATGTGCATAAGTTCTTATTGGTTTAGGCAACTCTTCCCAGTCGAATCCATAATGCTCCAAACGCCACAGGAATGGTGCCAAGCAGGTATCAACCAGCGTCATATCCGAGCTTAAGAAAAATTTCGTCTCTGAAAATAACTCTATTGAGCTATTTAATTTTTCTGTCAATTCTTCTATTGCTATTTTCTTTTCCTCAGGCGTACCATTTTCCAATGCAGGTATATAACTTAACCAGTCTTTTTCAATTCTATAGGTATATAAGCGTAATTTTGCTCTGGTCACTGGATCTGGTGGCATCAAAGGTGGATGCGGATATCTTTCATCCAAATACTCAGTAATGATTGTGGTGCCATAAAGTGCCAAATCACGATCGACAACTGTTGGAGTCGTATGATAGGGGTTAATATGAATTAAATCTTCTGGTGGATCTAAAGGGTCAACTTCAATGATGTCAACACTGCTGATATTTTTAGTTTTTAGTAAAAACCTGATTCTATGACTGTCATATGAATCAGACACAGAATATACTGAAATTATTGAACGTCCTCTGGCAGGAATAATCACAACTCAATCTCCTTAATTATATTAAATAAATATGCTCAAATGAGCAAAGCCGCGCATTATAACAGTTTTGCTATGGTAAAAGCAAAAAAAGGCGGTTTGAAAATCTTTCCAAACCGCCTTTTTATCAATCTAAGCTATTGATATTTAATGAACATCTTTAAAATAATTTTTCTTCAACATATATGCTAAAAAGGTAAATATCACTAAAAACAACATCACCCAAGGTGCATATGCCAAACGAATCAATTTAGCAGGCTCGGCAGTATAATCCAGGAAATTAACAATATCACGAACGGTATTATCAAATTCTTCATCTGACATGCTACCCTCAGTTACTTTGCTAAACTCCTTAAATGGATGTGTTATAAAACCATTTTCATCTTCATGTTCTTCAAAATGTGCTTCTTGAATACCTTGTAATTGCCACATGACATGAGGCATTGATGCATCTTTAAATATGGTGTTATTCCAACCTGAAGGCCTTGATGGATCTTTGTAAAAGCCCTTAAGGTACGCATACAACCAATCGTTGCCCTTTGCTTTGGCAATAAGTGTTAAATCTGGTGGCGCCTTACCAAACCACTTTTTAGAGCTTTCATCTGTCATAGTAACCGTCATATGATCGGTGAATTTTGCATCTGTGTAAATCAAATTTTCCATCACTTCATCTTCTGACAACTCTAAGTCTTTTGCCATACGGCTATAACGCTGATACTTTAATGAATGACATGCAGAGCAGTAATTCATATAGTATTTTGCGCCATTTCGTAATGATTCTTTAGATCTTATATTTGTCTGTGCAGGCTCTAAATGCAGGCCACTTGATGCAAAAACTTGGGCAACAGGTAACAATAATAATATTAAAATTAATTTTCTCATTAGTGTGTCACCCTCTCTGGAATTGGCTTGTGTTTCTCATTTTTGGAATAAAAGTATATAAACACAAAATAAGAGAAATATATGAACGTACAGGCGATCGTCATATAACCTTGAATGGTACTACCAGACTGCATGCCTAGCCAGCCCAATATCAGGAAGGATAATACGAAAGCAGACAATGCTATTTTAAAAGGTAGCAAACGGTAACGAATTGATTTCACTTCACTTCTGTCTAACCAGGGTAAAAAGAACAACATAATAATGGCTGAGAACATGATTATCATGCCACCAAGCGGATCCGGAACAGCCTTTAACATGGCGTAAAAAGGTGTGAAATACCAAACTGGCTTAATATGTTCAGGTGTCACCATTGGATTGGCTGGTGTAAAGTTATCATGCTCTAAAAATAAACCGCCTAAGTCTGGTTTAACAAACACAATAAACAAGAATATCAACATAAACATGCCAACCCCAAATATATCCTTAACAGAATAATATGGGTGGAAAGGAATACCATCTAAAGGCACACCATTTTCATCTTTATACTTTTTGATCTCTATGCCATCAGGGTTATTTGAACCCACTGTGTGTAAAGCCGCAATATGTAAAAATACCAAGACCAATAATACGATAGGAACGGCAACAACATGTAGCGCAAAGAAACGATTTAAAGTTGCATCAGAGATGAGGTAATCTCCACGAATCCACTCCAGTAAAGTATCTCCAACATATGGAATCACACCAAATAGCTGGGTAATTACTTTAGCGCCCCAATAAGACATGTTACCCCAAGGCAGTACGTAACCCATAAAGGCTTCTGCCATCAGAGCCACATATATAATCATACCGAATACCCATATCAGTTCTCTTGGTTTCTTGTATGAACCATACATAAGACCACGAAACATATGTAGATATACCACAATAAAGAACGCTGAGGCACCTGTGGTGTGAAGATAACGAATCAACCAGCCCCAAGGCACGTCTCTCTTTATATATTCAATCACACCAAAAGCCTGTTCAGCATCCGGTTTGTAGTGCATGGTTAGCCAAATACCTGTTAATAATTGATTAACTAATACCAGCATGGCTAATGAACCGAAGAAGTACCAAAAATTAAAGTTTTTTGGTGCATAATATTCGGCCATATGGTCTTTCCACATCTTTGTCACCGGTAGACGTGCGTCCATCCAAGCCATAAATTTTGAACCAGCACCTTTGATGAATTAACTGCTTTTCCCATTATGCTTCTCCCTCAAGTTTATCTATACCAATAATCAGGTTATTCTCATCAACAAACACATAAGGAGGAATAACTAAATTAGTCCCCGCAGGTGATCCACTATATACACGGCCAGAGATATCAAATTTTGAATTGTGACATGGGCAGTAGAAACCACCTCGCCACTGGCTATCAAATACTTGAGGCACGATTTCTGGGTAAAATTTAGGAGAACACCCTAAATGTGTACAAATACCAACCATAACCAACAACTCTTCTTTTTGTGAACGATGTAAATTTTTCGCAAATTCAGGCTGTATACTATTTTCAGAATCAGGGTCTTTTAATCTATCCTTTATACCAGGCAATGTAGCTAGTTGCTTTTCTTCTCTTTTAACTATAAAGATGGGTTGGCCACGCCAACTTACGTCTAGTTTTTGACCCATATCTAATTTAGAGATATCTGCTCCAACAGGGCCACCCGCTGATTTGGCTCGCTCACTTGGCATCCAGGATTTAATAAAAGGAACCGCTGCAAAAGCTGCGCCAACCACCCCAACTATAGAGGTACTGATTAACAAGTTTCTGCGACTTTCATTGACTTTATCAGTCATTATTACTCACTCCTATTTTTTATTACGCTTTAACCGTTGGATTTTACTCTAAATTAAATTATTTTTACACATAAACATGTATTCAACTCTTCTAATGCAGCTAATCCTGAATGAAAAGAGTATATTCATAACTAAAATCGGCGAGAATGTAGCCCGCATTGTTTTTTTATATTAAACCTCCTTTAGTGTAAAAAAGTATCTCAATGTGTATCTGTATCGAGACTATGAAATAACCTACGAGTGCGAGTCTTTATTCTTGCCATTCTCTACATTCTAAATAAGATAAAACCATCAAATTACCATATAGCTAGGCTAACAAACATTCTACTTCTAAATAACTAAGAATAAGGCAGAGTTAAAACCCCGCATCTAAGAAATTCTTAATTATTTCACAAACTCATCTCATCCGACCGCAGTTATGAATACACTAAAACACAAAATAGAGTATAATTCATTTTTTTATATCATTCATCATTCCAGAAAATATGGGCAGATCACTTTCGGCTTTAAAATTTATTGTACAGTCAATCATTGCGGGGTTGGCAATCGGTTTTTTAATTGTATATTTTAAACCTGAAATTATTAAAAATAATGAGGTCAATACAACACCTATACCCAGCATGTTGGCACCTACCAGTTATGCTGCTGCCGTTACCAAAATATCACCTTCAGTTGTCAGTATTTATGCCCAAAGTGAGGTGGTCAGAAATACTCGCATCAGCCCAGAACTGCAAAAATTTATGGGCCTCAGTTCGCTGGTACCTCAATCTGTTACTCAACAATATCTTGGTTCTGGTGTTGTTATGACCAGTGATGGTTATATCGTGACTAATTACCATGTTATCAAAAATGCTACGCAGATTATTGTATCCTTATGGGACAACAGCCTATTAGAGGCGAAAATTATTGGTTCTGATAGCGTCACTGATATTGCCGTTTTGAGAATTGAAGCTCTCAACCTAAAACCAGCAACTTTTGCTGACTCTGACAAAACTCAAACAGGAGACATTGTTATGGCAGTTGGCAACCCGTATGGTTTAAGCCAAAGTGTTTCTCTTGGTATTGTCAGTGCCAAAGGGCGCAGCGGACTGGATGTCAGTACCATTGAAAACTTTATTCAAACCGATGCGGCCATTAATGAAGGTAATTCTGGTGGCGCTCTGATCAACGCCAATGGGGACGTGGTCGGCATCAGCACTGCAACTTTCAATGAAAATGGTGCACAGGGCATTAATTTTGCCATACCGTCCAATGCCACCAAGTTGATAATGCAACAGATATTAAAGGATGGTAAAGTTTTTCGGGGCTGGCTGGGCGTTTATTTATATACCCCTCAATTATTTTTCAGATCCCGAATTTTACAACCCCAGGAAGGTGTTATGATCTATGGTGTTTATCCAACTTTTCCTGCCATGAATGCGGGTCTTAAACACAACGATATTATCACTCACATTAACGATATTAAAATTCTTGATCAACGACACTACCGTGAATTTATTGCTCAATCAAGACCTGGAGAAACTTTAGAAATCAGGGGCTTTTCTCAAGGTGAAATTTTTACAAAACAGGTTCAAACAGTTGAGAGACCGCCTCAAATTAAATAGATTCAACTAGTCTAATCAGCTTTTACTTTCTGATTTTATTTAGGATTTTAACCACTTTGTAAGCTAATACTGAGCAATGTTTCTGAAAGTATCTTTCTAGCCCCTTTCTTTTATATTGCTCTACTTTTGGATTGGACTGACTAGATGTGCCTTGATGATGAACAACATTAACTGATGGATTAAGGAGGATTTTATAGCCGTGATCTTTTGTTCTTTTAAATAAATCAAGGTCTTCAAAATGCAGAGGGAAACTTTCATCAAAACCTTTTATTTCCTTAAACAGGCTGGTTCTCATCAAAATTAATGCACCCGAAATAGCCTCAACTTCATATGTATATTTTTTTAATGGCAGATGATTCAAATTTACACCTGCAAAGCAATGAAACCATTTTGCCAATTTTTCAATTTTAGTGAAGGTTTTAATAGCACGCAGTAATGTTGGCAGTCTCCGTCTGGCCGCTCTTTGTTCACCTCCATCTGGATTATTAATCATGCAGCTGACTATGGCTGCGCTGCTATCTTCTTCTAAATCTTCAATCAATGTTGTGATGGTGTTTTCTTTAATAATACAATCTGGGTTCAGAAATAACATATACTCACTAGCCACATACTGTGAGCCAAAATTACAGCTAGATGCAAAACCATGGTTTTCTTTTCTAAAATATTTTGTCAACCGTTTATCATCTATCAATAAATCCATGCTGTTATCTTGTGAAGCATTATCCACAACTATAATTTCTTTTACTTTTGGATTTTTTAAAACTGCTTGATAAGCTGACCTTATAATTTCACCAGTATTATAGTTGACAATAATTACCGTACACTTCTTCATTTGTTGGTCTGGCAAAATTCCCAAATGTCTGGCCATAATTTCATAGCATCGGCTACCTCTATTAGTTCTTTCCTCACCAATTCAACACACTCATCATCTGACATGTTCTCTGCCCAACCACCCAGTATTGGTGCATCATTTTGCAATACTGCTTTGCCATTTGCTTCAATTATTTCTCTTACATCTGCTTGCCAGTAGACTGGGGCCTCAGGAGAATGAGTCAACTGTTGTTGCATAGTTAAAACCATATCTGCACGTATTTGTGACAAATACTCTTTTAATCTATTGCGGATATTGTTATCACTGGAGTCCGCTAAACCCATCACATATTTTGCCAATGTTTTCAATCTTAATTTTGGATCTATTGCATCTGTTGAATTGAGCATGGTTAAGGCATAGTCTGCAATAAATTGATTAAAATTTGGCTGTCTGGCTATGTGATTGGTGCTCGATCTATCTCGACTATTAGCTTGTATATGACCCATCATAAAGGGATAATGCAACGAGACCTGATTAGGGTAGCAGAATAGAGAAACAGCATTAAAGAAATGGTCTTCTACCCGCTGTGTTGGCGATACAAATGGTGTCATTGTCGAATTATCAATAGCCGAAGGGGCAAATTTAGTTAGTGACAAAATTTCATAGTTTTCTGAATAATGCATTAAATTTGATGCTTCAATATTATCCAGATAGACATCACGAGATTTCCAAAACTCCTGCTTTTGCTCGCCTTCCAATGAATATAGCCAATAGTTACTATTTGACCTTGGACTGCCCCAGGTACCATTACCTGTTGATTTTATCACTGAGTCTGAACTGATTCTTTGTAAATCCACTAAATTTAATCCTTCTATTGTATTCAGTTCGATATCGACTGTTGACAACCAGTTACCAATGGTCTGACCACAACTATTGAGCATTTGACTTAAAACATCTTCTTCATACATGTGAGATGTACCCCTTATTTCAGTCAAACTCAAGGAAAAGCCTACACTTAAATCTGGCTTATCATTTAAATCCAGGTGTTTAGACTTGTTTTTTACTATGCGTGGTTCAAAAATAAAATCATCATCAAAAAACAGGAACTTTTTACCCGCATTATTGAGTAAAGCGAAGTTCCATACTCTTCCCGCCGAAAAGACATTATCTTTTTTAGCTAACAGCCAGTCTATATTGGCATGATGATCTGTAAATTCTGTTTTCAGCATTTTAATAAACTGATCCTGCCAACTTGTGCCATAGTAGTTTATACTTAAGTCTACTTTATAATCATTGCAAATACTTTCTATTTCATTTTCCATCTTTTCTATGCTTGAGTCATCATAGACCTGAACTGGAAAGTTTGTTTTAAACTTCTCTTGATATTTAACCAGTGACTGTAATAATCTATTAAGCTGTTTAGGCCTATCGCATGTTCTTATGACTATGCCTGATGCACTAATTTTTATTTGTTGAGAATCCTTTGTTAGGTTTGTTTTCCAATCTTTGTCCTCTATTAGTAATTTGTTTTTTATCAGGAATGTTGTGACCTGCTGTATAGCCTGCACCTGATTCGCTAATTGCGGCATATTTTGACTGATGGTTAAAATATGCTGATCTAATGGTTTAAATTGCTGGCAAAAACTTAAAGCTTGCAATACCTGATGTGTCATTACATGATTTTCTCCAGTATCTTTATTCATAAAGACCAGCTCTTCTGGGGACAGCTGCAATGCTACACCTGCTACTGATGCATAAATTGCTTCATTTTTCTTTATCCCATGTGATAAAGTCTTTTGACCATAGTTAAATTCAAATTCCATTATTTTCCTCTTTCTAAAAACTTGATGATTTTACCCAAAATTGGTGTTGATAGCCATTTCTGATGCTTATCATTTAATGCCACATATTTTTCTGCAACAGAAATATAATCTCTGATGGTTTCATTATAATGTTTGTATACTGATTGTTGTTTATCTGCAAATAGATGCAAATCTGGTAGTTGAGGCAAAGTTATTTGTTGTTTTGTTGCTATAACTATATAGTACATGGAAGTTAGCATCTTTTTATCCGTTTCCAGCTTGCCCTTATCTAAAATATCTGTTGCAAATATGCTTTTTTTGCCGCCTATTTTTTCCATTATTGAGCTAAAGGCCATGGCCTGTGAATACCACAGCTGATGCTGCCAATGACTGTTTAATAATTGCCTGAACTCTTCTCTGTATAATTCTTTGACATGAAATTCATTTTCAAAACCTGTTGCATCTGAATAATGTTTTTTATCTGGTGTTGAAATAATCAGTATGCCATCTTTGTTTAATACTCGACTAAATTCTGCCAGCATTTCCTGTTGTTGCTCCAGGTGCTCTAGTGTCTCGAAGGAAATAATTACATCAAAGCTAGCATCCTCAAAGGGTAGCTCAGCACAAGAGCCTTGTACAAATTTCAGATTGTTTTTTTTATAACGTGAGCGGGCATGATTTACGGTTTCGCTGTCAATATCTAATCCGGTTACCTGCTTTGCATTTTCCGCTAAAATCTGACTGCCATAGCCCTCACCACATGCAGCATCCAAAATTGTTTTTCCTGCAATTAATCTTTTGGCAAAGGCATAACGGTGATAGTGTTCGTACCAAATTTCTCGCACACATTCTGGGGTAAATCTTTCACCTGTAAATGCTAGTTTTTTATCTTTTGTCATATTTCATTCTTTCTTTTATTTTCTATCAGTAGCTTTTGGTACAATTCGCCATTGTACTGTTTTACTGTAGATAAAATATTTTTCCTGATTTTCACAAGTGGATCTTGATTAATATATTGTTGAATTTTTGTTAAATAATCTGGATGTTTTTGTAGCAACCTTTGCATTGAATCTTCATTTGGCTGTAAGCCTAGATCTGCAAATGACTCATTACCAATATGAATCACATAGGCATTATCGCATAGTATATTGATTAACCCTGCGTTTTCAGCCCTAAGTGAATAATCATTTTCCTCTCCATAACCGTGTCCAAAATGTTTTTCATCAAAATAACCAACCTTCTGCTTTGCTAATTTGGTAATCAACATACAAAATCCAACCGCAGTTGGGATAACAGGATACTGGGGATGATAATATATATACAACAATTCAGATAATATATCTGGATTTTCCAATGGTTGATTATTGGTTAAAAACTGTGGGAATGAACAGATCTCTGCATTGTTTGACCAGGCTGTAGCAGTGGCTAATTTTTCATTGTGCTTTATTGCCTCTTTAAATGCGGACAACCAATTTTTAGTAACTATGGTATCGGAGTTTAATAATATGGTATTATTTTCACTTAGCTTCAAGCCTTCATTAGCCGTTTTAACGAAGCCTAGATTTTTTTCATGTTTAATTAACTTCCATTTATTCGCTATTGAATATTTTTTTAATAATTCATCAATATTTTTATCTGTTGAAGCATCATTTATTAATATGATGTTTTCTGCTTGGTACTGATTTTTCTCAAGGCTGGCCAGACAATTTTTTAGTGCGGTATAGGCATTATATATTGGCACAACTACATCTAACTTCATGTTAGTTCCACTCTGTCTGTAGCTGTACCACACCCATTTCCTGAGTTTCTGCATAGACTCTTAATGGCTTTTCATATGAGTCCATTAAACGCATACACTCTGGATCCATAGCATGTACCTTGATTGTATAATCTGCGGGTAGCAATTTATTATCTGTCAATTTTATTGTAAACTCATATAGTTCTTCGGATAATTTTTTGGGTTGAGCATTATGTAATTCGGAAATTGTGCCATATATTGGAAAGTCAGATTTCATAAAACCCAGCGCCAGACCTGGCGGTCTACCATCAGGTGAGTGTACATTAACTTTGATGACTATATTGGCATGTGTTTCTGTTTCTGTGATTTCTTTTAAATCACTATTAAGAATTTTAAGGCTTTTAATGTGATAGTTTGTTATATCTCTATTTGATGTACTATTACTGTCTATTTTTTTTCGTAAAAACTTTGGTATTGTTGTGAAACACTAAATGAATCACCATGCTTTTTAATCGTTCCATTCTCTAGCCAGATAGCATTTTTACATAGTTTTTGTACATGATAGAGACTGTGTGAAACCAGCAATAATGTCCCACCCTGTTTTAAATAGTCGTCAATCCAGGCTATGCATTTTCTTTGAAAATCAGTATCTCCTACAGCAAGCACTTCATCAGTAATCAATAGCCCTGGTCTTGTTACAGTAACAATTGAAAAACCCAGCCTAACCACCATACCTGATGAATAGTTTTTTACTGGTTGGTCAATATAATCACCTATATCCGCAAACTGAATCATTTGATCAATTTTGTTTTTTATGTTTTTTTCACTTAAGCCAGACAATGCTGCTGACATTTTTAAATTTTCTCTGCCAGTATACTCTGGATGAAAACCTGAACCAAGTTCTAATAAAGCTCCTATCTTACCTTTGACACTAACAGAACCAGTAGTCGCTTGAGTCACTCCACTTATAATTTTTAACAGGGTACTTTTACCCGCTCCATTTTT
>JAESTH010000261.1 GCA_016763695.1 Alcanivoracaceae bacterium | reverse complement strand
TCACCCAATTCAACACGGTAACCACGGATATTAACCTGGCTATCGCTGCGTCCAAAATAGTGAATCCGTTCATTATCCAGATAAACACCTAAATCACCTGTCTTATAGCTACCTATATCTGAGCCAGTATTTGCAAAGCGCTGTGCTGTGAGTTCCCTATCATTTAAATAACCTTTAGCCAGTTGGGCACTTTCTATGATAATTTCGCCTAACTCACCTACTCCACATTCCATGCCTTGAGCATTGATTAAACGCAGGCGGGTATCTCTGCTGCTTACTGCGATGGGAGTGATCAGTGATAGTGTTTTATTCTCTGCAAGTCGATGGTAAGTTAGGGCTCGTTGTGATTCGGTGGCACCATAGCAATTAATCAATTGTATCTGGGTATTGAATCCTCTGAGGTTTTGGACAATATCTGCACGCAAGGCTTCACCGGTTAAGAATATTGTTTTAAGACTATGGGTTTGTTGAATTCCTTCAATGCTCATCACCTCTGCCATAGCGGGAGTGAGATGCATGATTGATACAGCTTGTTCTTTAAGCCAGTCACTAAATCTGTAAGTGGCAAAATCCTGCTCATCAGGGATAAGCAAACAGGCGCCCAAACATAAGGCTCCAAAGATATCTCGTTGTAATGGATCATGGGATAAACCCGATAACAGGCTAAAACGATCCTTTGCTGTAATATTAAATTCTTCAGGCCACCATTGTAAATAACCACTTAATCCAGCGTGAGTACCAATGACTCCTTTGGGTGTACCTGCAGAACCTGAGGTAAAGGTGATACAGGCAGCTTGTTGTGGTTGGTTGGCATAAGCGGTAAATGATGTTGTGTCAGTTGTATAATATAAAGTTCTGTTACTGACCTCAAGGATATTAACCTGCTCACTGAGGGTCTTTAGTAATGTATCTGAGTAATTATTATCCTGTTCGCACAATAACATCACAGTAGCATCAACCATCTTAAGGTGTTGACTTATCTGATACTCAGGGTTATCTGCAACAACTATCGAATAGGCTGCACCTGTCTGTAATACACCCATAATGGCTATTATCAGTGATGCATGTCTGCTTGCCATGATAGTTACCACATCCCCGCAACCAATATCATTGGCCTGTAGTTTTATGGCTATCTCTTGAGAAGCACTGAGTAGTTGTTGATAGGTCCACTGGTTTTTACCATCAATAATGGCAATGGCAGCAGGGTTTAATGCTGCCTGATCACGGAATAATGCCGTAACATCAGTACCATGATAACGTTGAATGGGTAAATCATATTCAATAAAGCATGGTTGGGTATTGAGAGAATAAGCTGTACAGTTAAGCTCACTATTTTGGGCAATTTGTGATAACAGATAAGTGTATTGATTCAGCAGTTGTTCAATCATTCTGCCATCATATAAGGAGCTGTTATAATGACAGTTAACAACAATACCCCCTTCAGTATCAGCCAGATAAAGCGTCATATTGAATTTGTTCTCAATTTCAGCTGTTGATCTGCCCTGCATGGCAAAATCCAGATCCATGCTCTCAATATCTCCTTCGGGAAGGCTTATCATATTGAATAATATTTGAAATAATGGGGTATTATCAACGCTTCTTTCACAACCCGTGATTTCTAAAATATTCTCAAATGGAATATCCTGATTGGAAAGCACCTGGTTAACATTGTTTATTTGCTGCTTTAACAGGCTGCTATAAGACATGTTTAAGTCAAGTTGATGACGAATCGGCAGGTTGTTTAAAAACATACCTAACATATCCTGAGTACCATAAATATGCCTGCCAGTGACGGGTAAACCGATATTAAAATCACTTTCACCACTCAAGCGTGAGATCAAAAGTGCAAAGGCACTGTGTAAGACATTGAATAAACTACCTTGATGTGCGTGAGCAATGGTCTTGAGCTGATCCCGAACGGCCAAGTCTGTATTGGCTGAAAACTGGTTTTGTCGTGCATCAAAATCACTGTGGTTTTTTTCTATGGGTAGGCTCAAGTGTTCATTACAATCGGTTAGATACTCTTGCCAGAACAACTTTTGTTCTTCTGCCTGATCAGATTGTAGGAACTTTTGTTGCCAGTGGGCATAATCGCTGTAGTGGAAATTGGTAGTGGTTATGTTACTGTTATCACCTTTTAACAGTGATTGATAATTGCCCATCAACTGCGAGTAAAACAACTGCTGTGACCAACCATCGGAGATAATATGATGATGATTAAAATGTAATAAAAACTCATCATCGCTGGTTTGGATTACTAGGGCGGCTAATAAGGGTAGCTGACTTAAATCAAATACCTGAGTATCGTGCTGATAAGAAAGTTGATTGACCTGCTGCTGCTGTTCTACCTTATCTAATGATCTTAAGTCTTTGATGGGTAAAGTATAAATATATTCATCTTCGACAATTTGTTGTGGTTCATCATTAATGACGACTATTCGGGTACGCAATATCTCATGTTGGGCGATCATGGCATTGAGAGCTGCCTGCATGATAGTTGGTTTGAAATCTCCCTTGATCTGCACCGCCGCTGCCATATTATGCTCATTGGTATGGTCTTTGAGCTGTTCGATAAACCACACCCGATACTGAGCAAAGGACAGAGGTCTTGGCCCTTGGCTATCTGCTCGAACCAAGATACTTTGAGACATCGCCTCCTGTTTAATTAATAACGCCATCTGCTGGATGGTTGGTGCCTCAAAAACACTCTTGATTGGCAGTTGTGTCTCTAGTTGTTCTGCAATCAGATGCAGCATTCTGGTTAATAGTAGGGAGTGCCCGCCTAGTTCAAAGAAGTTAGCATTAGTACTGATGTCTGTAACGGCTAAATTAAGTAAATTTGCCCAAATATAGCTTAAGCTGGTTTCAACTTTATCTTGTGGCGCAATATATTCATCCTGTAACAGGCTTGAGTCGGGTGCGACTAAGGCCTTGCGATCAATTTTACCATTGGGATTCAATGGTATCTCATCTAGTAATACAAAAAATGAGGGCACCATATAATCAGGTACTGTTGATTGTAAATGACTGCGTAATTGCTCAATTAATTCACTATCATCCAAAGATGATTCATCTGCTAATGAGTTCTGGGTAATATAGGCGACCAATTGTTTGTTTAAGGGTGTATCTTCACGTAACATGACCACCACTGAGCTAATATTTTCATGCAACATGAGCTGGTGTTCTATCTCACCTAACTCCACTCGAAAGCCACGTATTTTCACCTGATCATCCACTCTGCCGATAAATTCCAGCGTATTGTCTTTAAGATAACGAACCAGATCCCCCGTTTTATACATACGATCTGTTGGCTTGTTGCTAAAAGGGTTGGCAATAAATTTTTCAGCCGTCAATTCAGGCTGGTTTAAATAACCGCGAGCAAGACTATCGCCACTTATATAAAGTTCACCAGTTACGCCATGAGGTAGTAAGCGTTGTTGCTCATCCAGGATATACATCTTGGAGTTTGACATCTGTTTACCAATATTGAGTCGTTGTTGACAAAGTGGTGCACTGATGGAACCACAAACAGTGGTTTCAGATGGCCCATAGCCATTATAGAATTTATATTTAGCACCCCACTTTTTGCTCAGCTCCTGATCAAAGTCCTCACCTGCAACCAGCAAAGCCTCAAAGTTATAGTTTCTTTCACAGTCCATTAGTTTTAGCAAGGCTGGTGGAATGGTGACATGACTAAGGGCATGAGCACACAGATAGTTTTCTAACAATTTGGCATCTTGTCTGGTGTTCTGATCGCAAATATATAAGCTGGCGCCACTGAGTAAGGCCATGACCCACTCAGAAGTTGCTGCATCAAAATTGATTGAGGCAAATTGTAAAACACTATTGTGTGGTTTGATTGAAAAATGTTGGCGTTGATATTGTGCCAGATTTAAAACACTGCGATGTTCAATCATTACACCCTTGGGCTGACCAGTGGAACCAGAGGTGTAAATTAAGTAAGCCAGGTGTTTGACAGTTAAACCATTGGATGCTCTACTAATATTTGCTACTGAGTAATTATGAAATAGTGAAGGATCATCAATTAAAATGACCCGTTGTTCGGCTATTTTCAGATCATTTAATAAATGTTCTTGACTCAAAATCAGTTCAACTCGCGAATCCTCAAGCATGTATTTTAAACGATCCAGAGGATAAGCAGGATCAAGCGGTAAATAAGCCGCTCCTGCTTTTAAAGTAGCGAGGATAGCCACAATCATATCCATTGATCTTTCAATACAAATGCCAATCAAGTTATCGGGCTGCGCGCCCTGTTCCAATAAGTAATGGGCCAGTTGGTTGGCTTTTGCATTGAGTTCGCTATAGTTTAATGACTGATTCGCAAAAACCATAGCCAAACTATCAGGTGCGGCATCAACTTTTTGTTCGAATAATTCATGTATACACAAGTCAGTTGGATAATCCACTTGGGTAGCATTTAGGGTGTGTAACAGGTGGCTGGTTTCTTCCACGCTTAACATAGGCAACTCTGTTACTTTTTGTAATGGGTTTTCAATAATCCCAGCTAAAATAGTTTCAAAGTGTTGACTTACTTTTGTCAGACTAGCCTTGGAAAAATGACTGCTTTTCCCAGAAAACTTTATCTTCAGTCTATCGCTAATTGAAGCGCTAACACCCAGTGTATAATTAATTTCTTCATAACCTATGTGATCGGAAATAGCTAACTGATTTTGCTCTGAATTTGTGTCGATCTGAACCAGTGGATAATTTTCAAAGACAAATAAGTTGTCGATAAGCTGTACATCATTATTGCAATCAGATAGACATTGTATCTCAACCAGAGGAAGATAACTATACTCGTTTCGTTCAACCTGTTTTGCGTGTAGCGTTTTCAGCCATTGTTCAAAAGGTGTTTCGATAGGAATATCAATGCGTACTGGAATGGTATTGATGAATAAGCCGACCATGCGCTCAACATTTTTAAGATCTGCTGGGCGACCAGAAACAGTGGTGCCAAAAACAACTGTGCTTTGATTGCTATAACGTGATAATAAATAAGCCCAGGCTGCTTGTAGTAAGCTATTTACTGTCACTCTTGAATCTTTCGCCAATTGCTGAAGTTCAGATGTTGAGGTCTTATCTATTAATAATTGATGAGTGATTTGTTTTTTCTGATCTGGCTCTTGCTTTTCAACAATAAAGGTTGGGCCTTCTACGCCTGCTAACTCGCTTTTCCAAAAATTAATTGCTTTATTGGAATCTTGTTGAGTTAACCATTGAATATAATTACGGTAAGGTTCCGCATCTTCAAGTAGCAGTTGTTCACCATTAAGCCTGGTACGATAATAGTCTACTACTTCGGAGAAGATCAGTGGCAGGCTCCAGCCATCGGTTAAAGCATGATGATTGCTTAACAATATTTTGTATTGACCTTGTCCCAAATGCCAAACTTTAATACGTAATAAAGGTCCTTGTTCAATCTCAAATCCAAGAGCTTTATCCAACTGACGAGCAGACTCTAAATGTTGTGCTTGATTGTCTTTTTCTAACGATTTTAAATCACCCTCAGTCCATGATAGCATTACATTTTTTATTACCAGCTGTTGTAAGGCTCCCGAAGTTGATGGGACAAATATGGTTCTTAAGATAGCATGTCGATTAAGAACTTGTTGCCATGCCCAGCGAAAAGCATTGATATCAACCCCAGTCTCAAGGGTAAACATAAACTGTGATATATAAGCACTTTTATCAATGGCACTGTGAAATAATAATCCTTGCTGCATAGCGGTAGCTGGATAGATGTCTGCAATTGAATACTGTTTTTGCCATTGATTAAGCTGTGCTTGCTCAATTCTTGCCAATGGAAAATCTGCGGGAGTTAAACAACCAGTTTTGTCCTCAAGACAATGTGCCACCAGATTGACTATCGCAGCTTTGATCTTCTTTAATAACTGTTTTATTCCTTTTCTACTGTATAAGCTTTGATCGTAGTCAACAGTAAAGGATAGGCATCCTGCCATAACTGAACCGTTAAAATTGAGCCCATGCTCTGGCTGTCGCAAAGGACTGATTAATGAACCTATATTTTCACTGGCAAATGACAAAGCTCTATTATCATCTTTTTCACCAGAAAACCGGCCTAAGTAATTGAATAATATAGGAGATATATCCGTATCACATAGATCCTTATCTTCAGACAGATATTTTAATATAGCAAAGCCTATGCCTTGATTAGGAACGGCTCTGTGCTGTTCTTTAACTGCACAGATTAAAGATTCAAAGTCCATAGAATCACTGCTTAGAGTCAGTGGAAACAAGGTAGTAAACCATCCAACTGTCTGGCTTAAATCTAAGCTTTCATCAAGTTCTTGGCGACCATGTCCTTCAAGATCAAGACGAATACTTTTATGTCCCGACCATTCATAAAAACCCAGTAATAAAGCAGATAATAATAATTCATTGATCTGTGTTTTATAAGCTTTTTGAGCATCAGTTAATAATTGTGTGGTCGTGTTATTATCCAGAGTAAATTCAGCACTGGAAAAACCAGTGTTGGCTTCAGCATTTTCAATTATCCAGATTGGATTAGGCACAGGAGTTTTCAGTACATTGTGCCAATATTCCTTTTCTGCCATCAGTGATGGACTTTGGCTGTATTGCCCTAAAAAATCTCCCCAGGCTTGATAAGAAGTACTTTTTGGCAAAAGTACCGGGGGCTTATCATCTATATGCTGTTGATACATTCTCTCAAGATCATCTGTCAATACTCGCCAGGAAACGCCATCAACAAGTAGATGATGAATAATTAACAGTAAACGACTCTGGCCTTTGCTATCGGTACAATACACAGCTCGAAATAAAGGCCCGTGCTCTAAAGACAAAGAAGCCTGATAATCATTAGCTTGTATTTCCAGAGTGTCAAAATCTTCCTCTGCAAGGCTAATTTCACCCAAAGTATCATTCAGCATTTGTGCATTAAATTCTTGATGCTCTGCCTGCCATTGCCCATCGACACAGATAAAACGCAGTCGTAAAGCATCATGC
>JAESTH010000260.1 GCA_016763695.1 Alcanivoracaceae bacterium | reverse complement strand
GTTGTCATTCCTTTTATGAAACTGTGTCCATTCATTTGTTATTCTAGTATGATTTGGTGTAGATATACCACGTAAGAATTGTGTTTCTTGTATATTTACTTTAGCTGTCTCAAATAGGATTTTATTCATGTGATGAGTGTCCTTTTAATTTATGCAGGCCTGAATAAGCCAGCCTGATTGTATCAAGCTGGTTTATTTCAACAACCTCTGTTAGTCAATCATCGTGTTAACTGTAATATATCTACATTGCTTCTAATCCAACTGCCTCCGGGAGATAACGGATAAGTCACATTCAGACTGGCTTGGTTAGTGCTACCAAAGCTTAGACTAAAGCTGCCAACTCCCTGATTAGTTGGTGTGCCTGTAGTGGTACGTGCATAGCCTGTTGTATGCAATAAACTATAATTGTAACTGTTGAGACTGCCTACTGAATCAAGGGCTGATGACCAGCGCGCCTTGCCATTGGCATCATAATAATAAACAACTGCAAAGGCACTGTAAACATTGTTGACTAATCGTGTTTGTAGTGAAGTCCCCCAACCTGCTGATGCCGGCTCAAACCATACCCCTGAGTGGGTCAATGGAATATTGGCCTGATTGTTATTAACAAAAACTGGTTGCATACACCAACTGCCACTTTGACCCTCTATAGACCAGTTAAAGGAAGCCAGATTCATACTCCTGTTTATGCCATCACAATGTGTGTTATTGTTTACCCCCAAATCACTGTAATCAAGACTGATAGTGCCAACAATGGTCTGTATGGTGTTGTTATTTGCATTACTATATCGGGCTTTAATTAAATTACCGCTGAGTCTGTTATTGGCAAATGTAGGGGTTGTGAAATACCATTCTGGTTCGCCATTGGCATTGTACGAATAAAAATACAATAAATAAGCCCCATTGTTTGCCTGAGACAAATGCAGGCCGTGACCTGATTTTATCGGGTCATAAGAGAACCCCATGGTTGGCTGTTTGATATCTTCTTTTAAAACAGGACTTCTAAAGGCTATACTCTGGCCCACATGAGCATCTTCATCCCCCATAAATACCATATGCGATATTTGCCCTGTAAAGGATTGACCAACAGGAATACGGCAAGTCACCCAATCATTACCTGAGTAATTATGAAAACCCTGATTACCAAAACTTTGTGTGCCATAGACCTGCCAAACCCTTGATGAAGCAACACTGGAGGCCCCGTTCATAATAAAGCCAATACCATTGATCTCCGATTGTTGTTGAGTGGATCTAAAGCTAAATTCCAAAACAGTATTGGCGCTAACATTATAGCTATAGGCTATCTTCTTCCAGCTATTGCCCATTATTTTGAGTTTAGTGCCTCCACCAACCACTACATAAGAAGTATGTTCTATATCCTGAACACCCGCTTTATAACGGCTGATGGTTTTGCCCATAAAAGATGGCTGTGGGGCGGTATTGGGCCTGATAAAACATTTTTCATTACTCACCTGCGCATCACTGAGGACTTTAAAACACAAGCCACTGGTTCTGAACTTAGTTTGCACACTTAAGTTTTGGATAGGAAATTGTAATCTATCCTGACCATTAAGCAGGCCTCTGTTATAAATATCATTACCAGAAAAAGTGGCAATAGTTGCACTGCCACTGATATTTTCCCTGACACTTACCGAAGCATTTTCCGCAAAATTATTGCCTAATAAACGGATACAATAGTTATTGCTACAGACACTACCCGCAGAGCTTAATACTGGAGTGACAATATTGGCGGGGTCATTAACCACCACACTGTAGGTCAGGTTTTCACTTGGGGTTCCTGCCGTTCTGGTAATCACGACCCTGTTATAGAGACAATCTATATTACTATTAAGCTGTCTTGTTGTTTTAGTCACTGCAAAGCTCATGGTTCTTGCACCAGTAACAGGGTCAGTAACTACAGGACTCGCTGGATTAGTTTGAAAATCAAATATCCCTGACTGGCCCTCAAATACACCATCTCTGATAATGCCGGCACATTTAAGCTGCATATTTACATTCAGTCCACCCGCCATATTAAAGACCTTAACCAACAGTTTTTTGCCTGCTGCAAAGTCTGCGGACTTAACCTGAACGGTATCAATATCCACTGTGCCGTCATAGACCGCAGGGCTGTGAAAATTGTGATTATGTTGTGCCACACCAATAACGGCTTTATTACTGAGTCTGTCATCAATCACCATATTAGTCGGAAAGCCAACACCCAAACCAGAAAAATCAGTGATATCACCGTTATCATAATCATAAATATCTGCATAACGATGAGCCGAAACACTAAAGGCTGCACTTAACTGTCCGGATGAGACGTTATTAAATTGCAACAGTTTAAACTGAATACCTCTAGCAGGTACTAACTCGGGAATAATATCATCGCTATTGATAGAACCATTACAAGCAGTGCCATTTAACGGACAGGGAATCTTATATAAATGTGTCCAATTACTCGTGCCTGTTTTTTTATAATAAATAGAAGGTGATGACCATTTGACATTGGACCACGACAGATCGACTCCACAACCTGGCGGGGTTGCTTTGGCATCACGAAGAATGAGATTAACAGGATCAACGGGAGATGGTTTGAGTGAACAAATAGATTGGTTACGGCTTAATCTCCCTATGGGTGTTTTAGCTGACAGTACCGCTTTATCTATATCATAAATTTTATCTGTGGAGGCATACAGAACCATTTCTGTATTTTGATTTTTCTTGGCATTAAACAAACGGTTATTGCCCTGTGGAGCAGCATCAAAGACCCTTTGGGAACGATTATTATACACTATGGTATTAGGCGAATTTGTGGTCTGCCATGAGACAGGGATATTACAGGCATTTGGATTATTCTTTAAATTGATAATGCAATACCTCTTAGGCATGGTGAATGCTCCTTCTGGCCCAGTGATAAACACCTGCATTTGCTCTTGACCAGAATATTGCGGTGTATCAATACTGAGTTTTAACACATGATAACCTGCGCGCAACTTTGATTTGGCCTCAAGTGCTGTGGCTGATGTCCCTGTGGCAAAAACACCATTAACATCAGACTCCCACACCAAATTGGCATTGATGGTACTGGCAACCGCAGTTCTGGTGTTGCTATTGGCTGTGGCGTTAAAGGTGTTGTTGGCGATTTGATTCCAGTCGAAGGTTTCTAGATATTGAGGTGAGTTAATATTAATGATCACATTTGGAGGGGGTTCACTTGCCCACCTTCGAATATCAATAATAGAGCGATGATCAATGGCTGTAGCAAAATTATAATTGGTTGTACTGATACTCATAACACCGATTGCTGGAGCGGCTATAAACGGGCTGTGTGAAAAAAACAGGGGACCACCACTTTGCCCCTCAGTTTGGTCAAAATAATGAGAAATCAACCTATCTGACCCCGGCCCAGTGTCATTTAACACCGTTAAATCATCAAAAACTGATCTCTTCTCGCTGTATAAAGTCCCAGATACCACATTACCATCAACCCGATAGGGAAAACCCAGGGTTTGACCTAAATCATCTATTGTGGTCACCACAGGAAAGGTTACCCCTCCAAATAATACAGGATACAGTGGAATCATTAAATCCTTATTAGTCTTGATGACACCATAATCATATATATGATCATCAAAACCACCTTGTCCTGAACTAGCTATCCAATTATTATTGATATGTCCTTTGTTTGCTAGGCTACG
>JAESTH010000259.1 GCA_016763695.1 Alcanivoracaceae bacterium | reverse complement strand
TTTTTTCGGTAAATAACTGCTGGTGAATTAATGGTGCCAGTGGTGCGCCCTGTCCACCATATGCCATATCCATGTTTCTGAAATTGCTCACTACAGTGATGCCAATATTGGCAGCTAGCATATGTGGTGAGCCAATTTGTATGGTGTTTGTATGATTGCCGTTTGGTTGATGAAAAATGGTCTGCCCATGTGAGCCTATGGCAATGATTTTATCTTTAGTTATTTTGTCTTTTTTTAGTAATATTTCTATTGCCTGAGAAAGCTCAAAGGCCAGTAATGAGTCGCAATCAGATAGTTGCTGTAAGCTTATTGACTGTAATTTGATTATGTTTTGTAAATCGGATTTTAACAAGCTGGAAAAGGCCTGTTCATGGCTGCAAACCAGCTCTATTTTGTCATGATTGATGGCGATGATTGCCGCATCTATGCTATCGACACTGGTGCCTGATAACAGTCCTATATAATAGTTCAAGACTCTGTTTTATCAGTTTTTGGTTTCTGAATGGCGACTTTGTTTACGTTGATACTGTCCAGTTGTGATAATAATGGTGTAGCATAGCTGAGATAGGTCTTGATTTTACTTTTTGCCAACGGACTGGCTTTGGGTAATTTCACTGTTCTTGGGTTTCTGTGCACGCCGTTTAAGACAAACTCATAGTGTAAGTGCGCACCAGTTACCATACCCGTAGAACCAACAGTACCGATGGTTTGACCCTGTTTGACTCTTTGGCCTTTTTTAACTTTACGTTTGCTAAAGTGTAAATATTTGGTCACTATACCACTGGGGTGTTTGATAAATACATGATTGCCATTGTATTTGCCGTATGAAGCGCGAGTCACAACACCATCACCTGCGGCAAAAACGGGCGTGCCTCTGGGCGCTGCATAATCAATACCCCTGTGTGCTTTTATCCTTTTCTGTACGGGGTGAAAACGTTTTGGATTGAAATTTGAGCTGATATAGGAAAAGTTTAATGGCGCACGCAAGAAGGCTTTTTTCATATTGCGACCCTCTGGATTGTAATAACTCCAACCATTGCCATCATCAAATGAAATGGCTTTGTAGGTGTCGCCTTGGTTGGTAAATGAGGCAGCTATTATTCTGCCATCACGGATAAAGTCTCCATCCTGATAAATTTTTTCATAGATTAAGCTAAAGTTATCACCTTGGCGAATATCCAGTACAAAGTCGACATCCCAGGCAAAAATGCTGGCCAGTTTCATGACCATGGCATCTGTTAACCCAGCTTTTTTACCTGCATTGAATAATGAGCCTGTGATGGTGCCATTGGCTGTTTGCACCTGGGTTTCGGTTTGGTGTATAACAATTTCTGAAGAAAGTGTGTTTTCTATCTGTTTGATAAATAGTTCCTGTGATTCGGAAATATTGTATTTTAGTTGTGAAAATGAGCCATCATCATTTAGTACGAAAGACAGAATGGCACCAGGAAATATTCGGGTTAATAATTTTGCATCTTTGTTGATGTGAACAATATTATACAACAGTGTTTGACTCAGGTTTAAGTCACCAAAGATACTGGAAAGTGTCTGGCCTTTTTTAATCACAATTTCCTGCCATTCAATTTCATTCTCTGGTGTTTGAGCGGTGAAATTAAGCAGCGGGCTGCTAGGAATTTCCAATTGCATTTTTCGGTGCTTTTGAATGGTATCAGCCGATGGAGTAGCAAAAGCGTACAATAATGACAGTGCTGCAATGGCAGAAATGATAAGGAAAGGTGTTTTGTTTATCTTGATTGATGATAAGTCAAAGGCCTGTTTTTTTGTGCTTTTTAAGACAGCTTGTATATGCTTGTTTTTCAAATGTTTGTTTTGATAACTTTTAATCCAGATAAAGATATCTTAGATGGTTAAATTCGTCAATGAAATATTCGCCATAAATACCATTAATTGCAAAATTCAGTTAAAATACTTATCTTTATATTAATATGCACAGGAAAATAAATGTCAGTACAGGAATCTTTAGAATTGCTCACTCGTGGAACCGAGGATGTGATCAAGTTAGAAGAATTAGAAAAGAAGCTTAAAAGAGGAAAGCCTTTACATATTAAAGCAGGTTTTGACCCAACAGCGCCCGATTTGCATATTGGTCATACGGTGTTGATTAATAAAATGCGTCAATTTCAGATATTGGGTCATGATGTGACTTTTCTGATTGGCGATTTTACTGGCATGATAGGCGATCCAACCGGTAAAAACGTCACACGTAAAATTTTAACGCGTGAGCAGGTCGATGAAAATGCTCGGACCTATCAGCAGCAAATATTCAAAATTTTGGATAAGGATAAAACCAAGGTGGCATTTAATTCAACATGGATGAATAAGATGACTTCAGCTGATATGATTGATTTGGCCTCAAGATATACGGTAGCAAGAATGCTGGAACGTGATGATTTCTCCAAAAGATTTGGTTCGCAGCAACCCATTGCCATTCATGAGTTTATGTATCCTCTGGTGCAGGGTTTTGACTCTGTAGCCATGAAAGCTGATGTCGAGTTGGGTGGTACTGACCAGGCCTTTAATTTACTGATGGGCAGAAATCTGCAATCACAGTTTGGTCAGGAACCACAGGTGGTGATGACTATGCCATTACTGGAAGGATTGGATGGTGTACAGAAGATGTCTAAGTCATTGGGTAATTATATTGGCATTGAAGATGAACCAAAGGATATGTTTGGCAAAATCATGTCGATATCTGATGATTTAATGTGGCGTTATTTTGATTTGCTGAGTTTTAAATCGAATGCGGAAATCGAAAAATTACGTCAGGAGATGGCAGATGGCAAAAACCCAAGAGATGTGAAATTTGTTTTGGGTTTAGAAATTGTTGCCAGATTTCATGGTACTGATGCGGCTAACGGTGCTTTACAGGGTTTTAAAAATCAATTTCAGAAAGGTGCTATACCTGATGTTATTCCTGAATTGGAGATTGCCACAGAGAGTGGTGAAATGGGTATTGCTTTATTGCTTAAGCAGGCAGGTTTATGTGTCAGCACTTCTGATGCCATGCGTATGGTAAAGCAGGGTGCAGTTAAAATTAATGGAGAGAAAGTGGCAGATCCCAGAGCTGCTATTTCAGCGGGAACTAAAGCGGTTTTTCAAGTGGGTAAACGCAAATTTGCAAAAATTACGGTGATTTAATATGAATAAGGTTAAGGTTAAAGTTAAAGGCATAGGTGGGGTCTTTTTTAAGAGTAAAAATTCTGAAGAATTGACGCAATGGTATCATAAGTATTTGGGTTTTGATTTGGATGAATACAATTGCGTCACATTCAATCCTAAGACTATGCCTGATAATGGTTATACTGTGTGGAGCGCCTTTAAGGCAGATACCGATTATTTTGAGCCATCAAAACAACAGTTTATGATTAATTTACTGGTTGATGATGTGGAGCAAATGCTCAAACAGGTAGAAGAGGGTGGTGCGACTATTGTTGGTGAGATATTGGATGAAGATTATGGTGTGTTTGGTTGGTTTCTTGATCCAGAGGGTTTTAAAGTAGAACTATGGTGTCCAAAATAACAAATAAGGGCTAAATTATGAAAGCAAGTTGTATTTTTGAAAGCTTTTTTAAAACATTAGAGTTAATAGGCTTAGGTATTATTGCCATTGCGACGGTCATTGCAATAGCTCAAGAAGTGTACGCAATGTATGAACATGGCAAGGTGGCATTGAGTGATCTGTTGTTGCTATTTATCTATCTTGAGGTCATTACCATGATTGGTATCTACTACCAGAAGAATATGTTGCCAGTACGATTTCCTATTTATATTGTATAGTAGCACTTGCCAGATACATTATTTTGGGCTCAAAGGAGTTGAATCCATGGGATATGTTAGGCATTGGAATGACTTTGCTGGTTATTGACTATTGCGGTGTTTTTGGTTAGGTTGGGACATGTCAATTTCCATTATGAGGAAGATAAGTGAATTGATATTGTATTGCAGACAGTTACTTAATGTTTTTTATTTGTACAATAAAAAAGCCAGCAATCAATCCTGATTGCTGGCTAGTTGAGTGGCCACTCTTCCATATTATTACTACGGTCCGAGCTTTGACCAGACTCGCGTTGTAGCTTTAATACAGAGACATATTATTACCACGGTCGGAGCTTTGACCAGACTCGCGTTGCAGCTTTAATATGAGCTTTCATTATATGCCCATATGAAAAACTTTCAAGCATGCCCTTAAAAATATGTTTATTTTTTTCGTATTTTTATCTTTCTTTGGCTTTTTTAGGGAGATTGTCAGTTATTCACCTCATATTTAAGAATCAGAAATAAATAGATTCCACCAATTATTGCGCCCGGTAATATCGAATAAAAAATCTCTTTTGTGGCAAATATATAATGGATAATTGCCGGAATTGAAACCAGAAGTATAAAGCTGATAAGAAAAGTATAAAATGTTGCCTTGCTACTTGAGTTAAATTGTTGGTGTAGTTTTAAAACGGTTAGTCTTAGAATCAGGGTTGCAATAAGGGCATAAAGGGCCTGGATGAGGCCTGATACGAGAAAATTGCTGGATTGCGCCCAATAATTTACTGCTGATGCCCAAGAACCATAGCCTAAATAAGCAAATAATGGCGCAAATTTTAATAGTCTAGTTTTAATGTTTGATGATGACATTTTGAGTAAAGGTTTGTATGTGTGGTATTTTCAATTTGTATTTCGTCGATATAATAATAATCTAACTCTTTATTTTTAATGATTATTTGGCTGATGCTTTTGGTATGTGTTTCGACTCTAGCCATGAAAATACTGCTGCTGGTGTCTGCACAATCCTGTTTTAGGTGTAGTTTCTGTAAAATGTAGGCGGGTTTATTTGCTGCTGTTGGCATGTTGTTTTTAAAAAGGGTAAATATATCTGCTCTTTTTGCCAGTATGTTGGTTGTGTCAACAGAAGATGATGAAAACATATAAGCCTGAGGATTTAGAATTTTCTGTTTTGACAGCTCTTTACCATTCCAGTTGAATTTAATTATCTGGTTTGTGTCAGCGTAGATTAAATCAAAAGGGTTGTAATTTTGTCTGGTAAAATCTGCCATTTGTTCTTCGACTTGTTGCAGGTTTTTAAATTTCAGTAAGCATGGAATAATAAAGCCTCTACTCCTGGCATCTTTACGCTGTGTTTCATGATAGCCATTTAATAGAGCCAGAACCATGCCGTGACTGTTAAAGCCAAACCATGTTCCACTGGATTGTTTATCCACGGGATAGAAGCATTGAGTAGCAGTCGTGTGAGCATGTTGAATAATATTGGCTTCGTATCGGTCTCTGGCTTCATCACGGTTCATGGTGATGATGGTTTGATCAGATAGAGTGAAAATGCTGAGTGTACACATCAATTAGCCATTTGATGCCCTGAGAAATGTCATGGTACAAGGCGCCATACCGGTGTTAAGCGGGATATCAACATCATGTCTTTTTGCTATGAGGGCAATGTGCGCAGCATGGTGTATGGTGTGATTGATTAAATACAGAAACTCTCTGGCTATACTGGAGTTAAATTCCATGCTCTGGGTTTGCAGGCAGTCAATTTCTGAAAATATTTTAATGGGCTTATTCATATCAGCCTTATTGAGCTTGTGCTCACAGTCATCAACCCATGTAAGTAATTGCTGTAACTGAGATAAGGCAACATGACAGTGACTCTCAATATCTGTGCCTCTATTTCTACTGTTGTAGTTAACAATACCAATATCAATCCCTTGTTGCAGAGCTAAAAAATGATCATTTATATGACGAATGTGTTTACCAATATTTAAATCACAATATAAATAACGCTGTTGTGTTTCTGTCAGGTTTTGTATTTCTTCAATGATTGTTATAATTTGCTTAAGTGCCTGTTTGATAGAGTCATGCAGCATTTTTATGTATTTCCCATGTTTTTTTAAATTCTTTGGTTCCATTTACGCCAAGATAACGAGCTAAATATTTGTCTGGTGATTTTCTTAAATCAACCAAAATTAAGCCATCTAGTGATTTATTAAATGATTCGTTGATTGAAAAGGTGATAAATTTACCGTTTAAGGCCAAATAGTGACGTATCAGAATCGGTATGGTTTTACCCGAGTCAATTGTTCCTAATAATTTGTTTATTATAGGTATTTTTGACAAGGATGGTAATAATTTATGACTCCATGGTTTGTTTTGTATACTTAATGGTTTGCGTGGGCTGATGTGTCTTGAGATGGATTCATCAGCGGCATAATGATAAGTTAAAGTATCAGCCAATAATGCCCGTGCTAGATTAGAATACTGTTGAGAAATACTGACCCCGCCGAATAAGGTATGGTAATTGGGGTTGTTGAGCATATAGACGCCAATGCCTTTCCATAGTAAATCCAAAGCTCTTGGGTGTCGTTGATATTCGGGAGCCACAAATGAACGTCCAACTTCAACTGAATGTCTCAAGGAACGAATAAATGCCCTGTCGTAATTATACAGAGAGTGGCTGTGAAGTTTTTTTAAACCATAATTATTAATAACTTCATCTACTTTAGATAATCTGTAACCACCAACTATCAGGTTCTTGTCATTGTCCCATACCCATAAATGCCAGCAATAAGGGTCATAAATATCACTGTCTAGTTCTTTACCTGTACCTTCATCGACCGCTCTGAATGTTCGTTCTCTGGTAATGGCGATTTGCTCCATAATAGTGCCCAGTTTTGCATGAGGTGCACAATACACAGCCATGGATTTGTATTCTAATAGCTGATACTCTTTAAGTATTTCATGTTGAGCGAGGATATTTTCCAGGGCAATATCCTGTTTGATATTTTCGAGTTTTCGCTGTTGTTTTATTGATTGATCATCTGTTTCATTGTGGTTGTATTTAAGTGACTGACAACAAAGTTTTAAATATTCGGTAATAGATTGTATGTCTTTGGTGTGTTGAAAATCTTTGTATTCGATGATGTTACCAATAATAGCTTTGATACGGCAGTGTTTTTTTGCTAGCATGGCGCGACCAAGCAGTGCGGTTCTTAGCCTTTTATGGATAAATGCAGATAAGTAGAAAGGGTAACTGTTTCTGGCGTCAACATAAATGGGCAAGCAATGGGCATGATGTTTTTTTATTAGTCTCGCTACCATAGGATCCCATGGTCTATCATGAATGGAAAAGTCTTTCAGCCTTAACTCGGATACAATGCCCGCGGGGAAAATAAGTGCTGCTCCACCAGCAGCTAGGTGCCTGCTTAGGCTTAATATGCCTTTGGCATTTTGTTTCTGTTTGTTTTTATTGAGTACATCAACCCCAATAAATAAATCTGAGAATTCTGGAAATGTTAATAAGACCTCATTGGTTAAGACTTTGAGGTCGGGTCTGATCTTTAATAGCATTTGGGTTAATAACATGCCATCCAGGCCACCAAGCGGGTGATTGGCTACAAAAACAGTGGCTCCTGATGCTGGTATTGCATCCAGATTTTGTTGATTAATAATTTCTAAAGTAGCATCGAGGTAACTTAAGCCAGAATCCAACAAGCCTTGGCCGTCTGTTCCATGTTGATTGCTGGGTTCATCTAGCCAGTTTTGGTAAATGGTCTTTATGTCATCAAGTTTGGTCAGTTTTTCTATAAGGAATTTAATTAATTTATTTTTTATTGGTAAATCCAGTGGATTTTTCATTTTTCATTCTCGATTAATCGGTATCAGGATAGTAACTGGCAAGTCTCCTTTCAATTCTCCAGTGCTTATAAAATTTAATTAAGCCTGGTGGTTTATGCCCCAAAGACCTTTGATGCGCGCCCAGTTTAAATAAACTGCTGTATTGCCACAGTAAAGTCTTTATTGATGCTACAAGTGAGGAATTTTTATCCCATATATGTATAGACTCGGCATTGGCTCCATTTATTTCAATTATTTCGATTGTTTTGCCTTTTTTAAGTTCATCCAAATTTAAAAATTTCACATCTAAGCGGCCATAATAAAATTCTGGCAGGCCATCCATGATTGTATTTATGGCATCGGTTAGTTCTTCAGTGATATGCATACGTGCATCTTCAAACACCGCACCATGGCAGTGACTGGCTGAAAATATCAGGTTTAATTTTTTGTCCTTTTCAAGCACTTTATCCCATATTTCAATATGTTTACCCTGATAGAGGTGCAATAGATCCTTTGCCCTGGCATCCTTTTGTAATAATTCTTTTAAGCTGTGTTTGCCATCTCCTGTGACTTCGGGACTGTGTTTAAGGGTTAATGAAACCACTTTGCCTTTTTTTTCATTTGGCATTTTGACATAAAAGATACCTGCCTCAGGCTCATAACTGGCCAATTTTTGTGCTAATAATGCAGTACCAACTGGGTATGATTCTATGGTTTGCTGAAGTTGCTCTATATTCTGAATTAATTTAACGCCTGAGCCTCTACAACCTATGTCTGGTTTGCAAACAAATGGGAAATCCAGTCCCAGATCTTTAATGTGCTTCATCCAATTACTGGCCTGTTCTGTTATGGGTGATTCTGTTACCATCAGTTTTTTCCAGTCGAGAATGGCGGCAAGACATTCACTGTGAGCCTGTGCCATCAGTTCACTTTTTGCTACGCCTACCATGCCCGCGAGGGTTAATTGTGGATTGGCAATTAATGGTAATGTGATCGAACGATGTTTGATGGATAATAACAACCATTGTATGGCAACGGGAGCATATATTAATTTATTGGGCCAAAACTCAAAAAATGAGGTGGTTTTTTCTTGTTGATTTGTCATTTCGATAATTTTCTACCTAGTCTAATTGCTGGTTTTTCTAATATTATATATATAAATGATGCCATTATTATACTTATAATAGTAGTAATGGTCATATAAATTGATAAGTGTAAACCGTGTAAGTATGAAATATTGCTTTTTATAATGATTTGCATCAGTATTTGCAATACTATTGGGTGAAACAGGTACAGGGAGTAACTTATTGCTCCCAACCATAAAAGCGCTTTTGGGGTTTTCTTCAGTAGTACTAATCCCGCATAAAATAGTATAAATGCTAAGGTGTGTGCTGCTCCAAATCTGAATGAATGCTCGGTTAGTTCGTAACCCATAATAGCACTTATCAGTAAAAATAAAGGTAAGCCGAAACACATTAAACTGGCTAATAATGTGTAGGTCACTAATTGTTTGTCGGCGATTTTGCCATCATATATTTTTCTATAGAAAGCGCCCAGAAACATGGTGCTTAACAGATATGGTAATAGTTGAAACTCTTTGGATATTGATAAATCAATGCTGGTCAGAGCCGCTATGGATTGCAAAACAACAAATAGTAAAAAGAATGCCAGAATAATATTAAAAACAATCTTGGTATTATTTAATATGCCCAGATAAAACAACAGTGCACACAGCGTGTAAAAAATCAGTTCAATCTGTAAAGTCCAGTACAGACCAATTAAATGTGGCTGTGAGAAAAAACTTTGTAACATACTGGTATTTGCGATCACAGTAGCAGGTTTGATTTCGATATTCATCAATAATTGATAGACAATTATAGCTACTAAAGAAAGCCAATAGGCTGGATATAATCGAAAGAACCTGTGGATGGCAAATGTTTTTAATGGGTTCTTACCTGCAAGTTTAAAGCTTGAGGGGATAACAAAGCCACTGATCAAGAAAAAGCAGATGATGCCAATGCGACCAAAGTCATATTCTTTTGCGATATCGGCTAAGTAGCTTCCCTGTTGGGCAATATCGGCTATATTGATAAAACTTTCTGATGAATGATGCCAGACCACCAATAATGCAGCAATGCCTCGTAGGGCATCAATAGCAGTATATCTGTTGGGTGAAAAGTGAGTGTCTGTTTTACTCATGATACAGTTGTTTGATATAACTGATCAATACTCGTTGCACATTGTTTTATATTGAAGAATGGCGTGTCTGCATTATTTGTGCTGTTATTATTTTGCGGTATGGTCTTTAAAATTGTATTGACTAAATCCTTGGGATCATTGCAATCAAAAGTTTGACCCAAATTACTCTGTGATGCTATCCAGCGCATTCCTGAACCTTTTAGGTTGCTGACAAGAATGGTTTTGTTGAAGTTTAAGGCTTCAAGTAGAACCATGCCATAGGATTCAGCCCTATCATTTGATGGTAGGCAAAAGGCATCGCATGTTGATAACAGGGCGTTGAGTTTGTTTTTATCCAGTGAGCCGGTGAGAACAACGTTTGTCAGTTGTTGCTGTTTTATTAATTTTTGTAAATGCTGCTTTAACTCACCAGTGCCCGTTATTATAAACATGGCATCGGGTAGTAACTGTGCTGCTTTGATGATCAACTGATGGTTTTTATAAAATGTTAGTCTGCCTATATTGTATATCTTGTAATGTGCTTTTTCCCATAGTGAATGAGCCCACTGAAGGTCGTCTTTAGTTATGGCACTTTCACTGGATTTTATTCCTAAAGGAATAAAACTACATTTTTCCTTAAATGGTTTTAAAGCACGGGAATAGTTATAATATTCTTGAGTGCTGACGATGATTTTGCTGGCCTGTTTTAATAAAGCTTTTTCAAAAGGTTTAAAAAATTGATAGGCCAGTTTTAAAAGCAAAGAAGAGTTTTTAGTGACCATGTCAGACTGCCATTGTATAACCCAAGGTTTAGATCGTGCCTTTTTTCTGAGCAATAGCAATAAGGCAGAAGGGTTGGGCCATGAAATATGAATAACATCAACCATTTTACTATCAATTAATTGTGAAATACATTTATTGGCTCCCAGCATTATGGGTGTGAACAGTATCGGTTTCAAACAAGCTTGTCTGATAAGGTTGACATGATTAATCACTTCTTTTTCTGTAGGAGAAGTCAAATGTCGATAGTTATGGTTGTGAACTAAAGTAGTAACGGTGTGATTTTTTGCCTGTTGTTCTGATAAGTCTCGTAGATAAATTTCCATCCCGCCATTAAAAGGAGGGTAAAATTTACCAAAATGTAATATTTTCATGTATCCTTGTCGATTAACTTATTGTCCTTTAAGGCTTTCTCTAGGATCGCCATTTTTTGAGTGAGTCTTCTGATTTTCTTCTCTTGTAAAGTTCTTTGCAAATCTTGTGATAACATTTTCAGTAAGATAAATGAAACGGCAAGAACCAAAATAAGGGTTGGGGGATAATTGATCCCAGCATAATGAGCTACTTTATTAACAATAATTGGGAATATAGCCAGGATAATGGCAATGCTGGCAACGATTAACCACCAGATGGCAAAAGGCCCATGTAGGTGATCTCTTCTGACCATCATAAAGATGGTAATTGCCAGGATTGCTCCAATTAATAATGTCGTAATATTTGCTGTTGTATAATTCATTTTATATTTTATTATTTTTATTTATAGCAGATTTTGCA
>JAESTH010000308.1 GCA_016763695.1 Alcanivoracaceae bacterium | reverse complement strand
CACGGCAAGGGGCGCTTTTTCTTTTGACTCGTTAGACAATAACTGGCATCACATGGCACTTGTTTATAGCGGCGGACAAACCCAGCTATATATCGATGGTGTATTAGTAGATACCGTTAATAAAGTACCGGAAGGCACGTTAAAATTTATTGGCACCTCATTTGATGGTGTCAATAGTAGCAATCCACAAGGTTTTAGAGCACCGTTAGATGAATTTATTATCTTTGATGGCGTACTCTCAGCCGCTGAAATTCTTGAACTATACAACAATCAGAATGCTGAAAATAATTATGATGGCAGTACCAGAGCTCAAGTGACTTGTGGTTTAGTAGCTCATTATGCCATGGATGAAGCAACGTGGTTATCGGGTACAAACTTGGTCATTGATGGTGTTAATGCTATTAATGGTACTGCATTTAATGGTGCTAATACCATAGGTGTTAGTTGTCGATATGGTCAGTTTGACGGCGTTGATGATTATATACAAATCCCCCATGATGATGCACTTAATGGCAGTGATGTCTTAACTTATGTGGCCTATATCCGACCAGACAGTTGGACAGGGCTTGATCAAATCATGGCAAAGTCGGTGCACGGCGGTGGCTCAGGTCGTGCCCAAATGGGGGTTTTCTCTGAAAATGGTGTGTTTAAAGTTCGTGCAGAAACTGTCGATGGTAGGATAGAAATTAATGATACTTTACCCGTGCCTGCGGGTGATTGGGTGCATGTTGCTGCTGTTTTTAGTGCTACTTCGCTAACTCTTTATATTGATGGTGTTAATGTAGCGTCAACTACTTTTTCTGCTACTACATTAGTGCAAACAACCGATCCGTTAAATATTAGTAAACGTGTAGGTACCGACGTCTATTATTTTCACGGTTTAATTGATGATGTGCGAGTGTACAGATCAGCACTAACTCAACAAGAAGTCAGTGACTTGATGACCTCAGTTACTCCTTGCCCTTTAAATCCTATCGATCATTTTGAAATTAGCCACGATGGTAATGGCTTAACCTGTCAACCAGAAACCATCACTATAAAAGCCTGTGCAGATGAGTCATGCTCGACCTTAAATGCTGATGCTACAGACGTGCAGTTATTCATTAATGGTGTGCTTGACCAAACAGTGACCGTTTCTGGCGGTAACACAAACACTAGTTTTTCATATACTAATATAGGCACAGCAACTTTAAGTTTAGATCAAACGTTTGAGTGTAAAAATGGCGGTTCAACTAGTTGTGATGTAGTGTTTGCCAATGCTGGTTTTAGATTTTTATACGGCAATGTAGAAAGTCTTACTATTGGTAATCAAGTAAGTGGTAATAGTTTTACTGATGTGGTGAAGTTGCAAGCAGTAGAGAATGTAAATGGTGTTTGTACTGGTTTATTTACGGGCAATAAAGATGTTGAGTTATCACAGCAAAATATTGCACCGGGTGGTACAACAGGGTTAAGTTTTAAAGTAAACGGCTCTGGCGGTACAAGTATTAATAAATACCCAAACTATACTTCAAACATAACCCTTAATTTTGGTGTGGATAGCAAGGCAACCATTCCTGCACCTGTCTATTTAGATGCAGGACAAATTCGTTTACATGCTAAGTATAATGTTGGTGGTGTGAATTTAGTGGGTAATACAGATAATGACTTTTGGGTTAGCCCTAACAAGTTAGTAGGAAGGGCAACAGCAATAGCAGGGGGTAGCAATATTGATGGTAATACAAATACGTCGCCAACAATACATAACGCGGGGCAAATTTTTAATTTTAGCGTAACAGCATATAACTCTATTGGAACAGCCGTAGAAAGTATTACAGCAAACTATTCTCCTAATGATATTCAATTACTGCTAACCCGAACGGGGCCAACAACAGGCGGTGTTGAGGGAAGTTTTAATTACGGTAATGGCACAATATTTAGTGCTTTAACTCCTGCTGCTTATCAAAGCGTTACTTTAGCCAACTTTAACTCAGGAGTATCTGCTAGCAGTAGTGCATCGTATTCAGAGGTGGGTTTATTAAATCTTGATATACAAGATATTAACTATGGTTTTGCCAACAATAGAGTAGAAGCTGATGAGACTAACATAGGTCGATTTATTCCTGCTTACTTTGAATTGACCAACTCAGCAGTTGAAGATGCTTGTAATAACTTTACCTATATGGGTGAGTCAAAGCTGAAATTAACGTATGAAATTACTGCAAAAAATAGTCAGAATGGTGTAACAGCGAACTATATAACTAATATCGATCCAAGCAAAAATTATGTTAACTCTGTTGTGACTTTAGTCGCTGAAAATAATAATGATGGTATAGCGTTATCGGCTCGGTTAATGAGTTACCAAGGGGAATGGGTGGGTGGCGTTTATCACAATGAAGAAGATATTTTCCCAAGTGAGGACGTAGGTGAGTTTATTCGCGCACCAGATCATGATGGACCGTATGATAATCTATTGATTGGTATAAAATTAACAGATGGTGATGGTCGTGCTTTGAGCGACTTAAATATGAAAGTCGACGCTAGTAATGATTGTGGTGTAAGTAATAATTGTAATGCTAAAACATTGTCTTTGGTCAAAAGTAAAATTCGTTTTGGGCGATGGACTATCGAAAACACTTTTGGCTCCGAAAGAACTAATCTACCTTTTCCTATGGCGGTGCAATATTTCGATGGCAATGGCTTTGTTACTAATACGCTAGATACTTGTACAGCTTTTGATGGCGATAATGCTGCGAATTACAGTTTATCAGTTACTGGCCTTAACAACCCTTTACCGGCAGTTAACTTAACCTCCATTTCTGGTAGTGGTGTTTTTGCGCTTGGCATCGCTGAATTAGAAATTAACCAACCGAGTGATGGCTTTCAAGGGCAAGTTCGTTTTACTTATGAAGCAACACCCACATGGCTTCAGTACGACTGGAATTGGGATGGCGTTACTGCCAAAGACTTTAGCGATAACCCAAGTGCTACTGCTACCTTTGGTCTATTTAGAGGTAACGATAGAATTATTTACCAACGAGAAGTGCATAATTAATAAAAT
>JAESTH010000026.1 GCA_016763695.1 Alcanivoracaceae bacterium | reverse complement strand
TTAATGACTGGTCTCAGGCCTCTTCCCCAGCCTTTATCTTTTGCTTTTCGTTTACAGGCTCTGGCATGATAACAGGCATCCCATTGCTTGAAAGTCACTTCAGATTGACCCATGGCGAATGAGCTTATAGTCACTTTATGTAATGGTTTTTCATTACTGTATTTTGATCCCATTTGAAATATTCCCGCAGGTATATAAACCATGGTTGGGCAGTCACCACAATCTTTGAAGGTTTTGCCTACGCGTATTTTCTTCTTTAAACTTATTAATTGCTTTTTTGCATTTTTATTGTTTTGTTTAACGGCTTTGTTATACCACTGGCTTGCTTCTGAATAATTTCGGGTGACTCCTTGACCAAATTCATACATAAATCCTAATAAGTACTGAGCATGGGCATTATTTTGTACGGCTGCTTGTCTATACCTAATGGCGGCTTTTTTATAATCTTTCTTTACCGTTTTTCCATAATAAAACATAGAGGCTAAATTGACTTGCGCGTCGATATAATGACTATCTGCAGCCTTTCTGTACCATCTAATGGCTTCAATATAATCTTTTTTTACACCATAACCATTATTATAAATAACACCTAAATTATACTGAGCCTTGACATTATTTTGTTTTGCGGCTTTAAGAAACCATTGCGCGGCTTCTGCATGATTTTTTGTTATCTTTTTTCCAGAAAAATACATGTATGCCAAATTAAATTGTGCCTGCGAATAACCTTTTTCAGCCGCTTTTCTATACCAATAGACAGCATTAATATAATCATTTAAATCATATGCAGCTTTTCCTTTAGTGTAGTATTCTTCACCAGTTACTTGTGAAATATTAGCTGAAGTGTGAATAATATTGGTGAATGGCTTTGTTGGCTGTGGTACAAAATAAAAGTCACCAGTAACGGCACTGTTTTGCCAGGTGGTTTGTTTGCCTTGTGACTCTCTTAATACCCCTGCTCTGGTTGCATTAAATATTTGGCCGATGGTTTTGCCTTGGGTGTTGATATTTCGTAATATATGTTTGGTAAATAATCCGTTGCGACCATTGCCGCTGTTATCGGATGCAAGACGACCAGGGGCGGTTCCATAAGCGATGAACATACCGTTGGCGACATTATTTAAGGCACTCCAACCAGTGTTTGCTGAACGGTTTTGTTTAGGGAGTGGATTGTTTCTACAGGCATCGAGTATCACTATTTTCATGCGGCTGTTGCTGTAGTTCATGCGGTTGAGGACTCGATTGAGTTGTATGCCTTCGGTTTGGGCATCTTCTTGGTAGTCCATTTGGGCATCGGTCGGCACCAGGTAGTTTTTACCATCGACTTCCAGTCCATGACCAGCGTAGTAAAATAGACCTATTGTGTCTTTACTGTTACTACTTCTGAGTTTATGGTCAAACTCACGAATCTTAGCATTCATGCTTTTTTTATTGAGGTTGATGCCTGAGATGACCTCAAAACCCAGTTTTTTTAATGCCGCTTTCATGTCTTGGGCATCGTTGGTGGCATTGCTTAGTGTGCTCATATCACTGTAATTGCCATTCCCGATGACTAAGGCTATGCGGGTTTCTTTGGCTTGGGTATTAAATGATGCCATACACAATAATAACATTGTTGTATGCGGAATGAGAGAGGTTAAGTGCACACAGAGCTTGGAAACAAGTGAAAACTGGGATTTATGATGGGCGGGGGCCATCTTACGGTGGATTGGCTTTTTCATTTGGCTTGTTTTCATGATTTTTTAGTTTAATTGAATTTCTACTCTGCGGTTGAGTTGATGGTCTTGTGGGCTAGTGCCTGTTGTTAGTAGGTCGTATTCGCCTTTGCCTAGTGTTTCGATTTGATTTGTCAATGAGCCATTGATATGTGCTAGGTAGGCTTTGACTGCTTGTGCGCGTCTTTGGCTTAGGTCTTTGTTGTAAGGAGCTTCTCCGGTTATGTCAGTGTGACCAACAAGGGTTAGCTTATTGTCTTGCAATGAGCCTGTACATAATGCTTGGGCTAACTTTTGGGCTTGGGTTTTACCTTGAGGGGTCAGTCTTGCACTATCTGTGTCAAAGTGGATGGCTATGTCCAATTTAGCAACAACGCGCATCCCACGTGTGGCAGGGCTTTGAACAGTAATGCTGCGGGATACGGTTAAGGCGCAAGCAATGGTTTGGCTATCTAAGGTTGTGTTTTGGATGCTTTGGTACAGCTTTGCACGCAGCTTTTGGTGTTGGCTGCCTCCATTTTGAAAGTTTTTAAACAGTGCTAATTCGTTTAGGGATTTATTGGCTGCACAAGTGTCTTTTTTACTTAGTGCTATTTCAGTATTGGTTATCAACCATTTAAGGCGGTCGTTGTCGTTTTTAACTTCGTCATTGCGCGCATCTTGCATAACATTATAGGCATTGTGTGATTCACCTAATTGTTGAAAAACTATTGCGAGCTTTAAAGAGATGCTTAAACTTGGGCACTCAAATTGAGCATTTTGAAATGCTGAACGTTGCTGCTCCAGATCGCCAGCTATATCGGCTACATCGATGGGTTTACATGCCAATGTTACAAATGATGCCAATACTAAACCGATTAATAATCGTATTTTCATGCTTTTCTCCTGAATTACTCTTTTGTTAATCCTTATGACGGACGTTTTGTTTTATTTTAACAAACTTTTTACATTTTTTTGCTTATTTTGCAAGTATTTGCACGGTGAGGTTATCACTTATGGGTGCGGTTATTTGTTTAGCCAGTTTTGGTCATTTAGAACTGGGTGACTCATAGACATTCTGGTTGGCTTTGCGCATACCGTCCATGAGTGTGTCTGTAGCTAACAGGCACCCACGAGAGGACCTGCTACTTACATTTACTCTGTTAGGTAGACGCATTTGTTGACAAATTTACCAGGGAAATCACCATCGATGGCACAACTTGGGAGGTATTGGGCGATTTCTTTTTTTATTTTTGTGATGTCTATGCCTTCATTGAAATCGTATTGGCTACACATATTGTTTGATTTTTTGTGTGCAGCAATGCATGCTCCTGCATGGTGTAGTGCAATGAGCTTTATGCCTTTTAAGTTGAATACTGGAGAACCTGATGAGCCTGGTTCGGTATCTGCATAATAATGTAAAACAAATCCTTCACGTTTTACAATGCTTGATTGCACACGAGAGACTTCTTTTTCTCGCGCTGAGGGGTGTTGAATGACCATTACATCACCTTTAGTCGGTACTTCATCGGCAAGTTCTAACCAACCATAATGCCTACCAATGGCTTTGTTTAATTTTAATAGAGAGTAGTCTAAACGTGGATTGACTTTTATTACTTCAATAACTTGTGCTTGATAAGTAGGTTGAATTCCTTTTTGCAAATACTCCATGGCCACTTTAATTTTAGTATAATGTTTCATTCTTTTTGTGCGTAAATCCATGACGCAATGCGCATTTGTTAGGATCAAATCTGGTCCAACCAATGTACCTGTGCAAGCACCTTCATTATTAATGTTTAAAAAGGCGACCCTGCGAGCCGTATTATATAGTTTTTTATTGTCGGCTAGATCTCTTATTTTTTCAAAATTAGCGACTCCAATGATACGTTTAGAAGTGGCACTTTCTTGCACAGGCTCTATAAATTTTGCCGATGGAAAGGTGAACTCTTTGGCATTGAGCAGTTGAGTTGTGACTAACAATAATAGGATGTAGATTATACTTTTCATGATTATCTCCAGTATGAGTTGTAGTCGATGTTTGCAATTGTTGCTTTTTTCCATTGGCTATTATTACCGCATTGTATCATTAGCTTGTTTTTATGCCATTTCCATTTGGCTGTCGATTCGGGTTTATTTTGCTCACAGAATAGTCTTAATTGACCGCCTTTGATATGTTGTGCTAAGGATTTGGCATTTTTTTCCAGGATGTATTGCCATTTGTCACTGCCTTTAAGTTTGACGTTTAACTTTGGCGGAAAACTTTCGTAGCTTTTGCCATCTGTTGTTTCTATTTGTGACCATTTGGCATTGGTAAAGGCGTAAAGGTCTTTATTGTCCTTTTTTATGCTGCTCGCACAACCTGTGATGAATATGATAAGAGTACACATTGTTAGTAACGCTGTTGTTTTCATGGTTTTTTACCTTTTTAACGGGTACCCACAAGGGGCACCCCTACGGTTTTTTGGTACATATTAGAGCTACCCTTACGATTTAATGATGGCCGGGACCCACTTACGGTTTATTTTTTCACTGTCACTATTTGCGTGTTTATTGACCATTGCTTGCTAGCATCTATTAGGCTTAGGGCCTCGTTGATTGTTTCTTTTGTACTTGAGGATAATACGTCGTTTAGATTTGTATCACCTGTTGTGACGATGAAACTAACGATTGTTTGCCCAGTAGGCTCTACTGCCAGTACGCCCCAATCGCCGTCTTTTGGCGGCAGTGTAATGACCTCATTAGCGGCTATAGTATTATCTGGTTGATTTGGGTTGGGAAACAATAAGTTGACTTCGTCATTGGGATCAACAAATACCACCCATAAGCGCCCTGCTTTGGGGGATTTTACCCTAAATGAGATATCATCACCGAGTTTGAAGTTCTTTTTTATTGTTGTTATTATTTTAAATTTGGAACTGTTACTGTCTAATTTTTGTAATGCATACCAATTGGGACCAACATGGATGAATTGTTGTTGCGATTGGCTTGATGGCTTTTTATCATCAGATTCTGGACAGCCAGTTAATGCTGCTATTGCTATCATTATGCTGGCAATTTTTAGTTTTTTATATTGATTTTTCATATTTTTTTCCTGTTTATTTTGTAACTATTCAGCGTATCTGCATTAACTTATTTTTAATCAGTAAAAAACTCGCTATAGTTTATTTGGTTTTAAAACCATCGTGTTACATCATGTATATTAGTATGTTTTTAAGATATTCTTGCTCAAACAGTTTTACTGCTTAAAAATAAGCTAACACAGCTACTAGGAGCTTGTCCGAGAATAGAAACACGCTTAATAATTACTTTATTTTATACTAT
>JAESTH010000258.1 GCA_016763695.1 Alcanivoracaceae bacterium | reverse complement strand
TCTGTAAATCAAACAGCCTTAGCTTGTATTTCAGGCGGTAAAAAAGCGTATATTGAAACCTCAAACACGAATCCACCTGTAATACAGAGATTCCACCTCCTGGCATAATTTTGATTTAGGTATTATCAATTTAAATGGTGATACCTAGGCTTTAATTGTAATTTAACCATAAGTTTTCGATGCAAAGCCTCAAGTAATCCATTTTGGTGGAATCATCTTGACTCCACCAATTTTTTTAAATTGGCTACGATAGAATATATATGGACATATATTGTTAGCTTAAAGATGCCTGTCCCGGATGTTATTCTCTCAAAATAATAGTGGCAGTCCCAAACAACAATAATATCAATAAAAGCACACTTAAATCAGAGGTTGAATCTATTGCTTCTGGAGCTGGAAGAACATTGAGTTGACTTTGTGCTAATAAAATTGAAAGTGGGGGTGCTTGATCGTCCAATAATAAATATAAATTTACCGTATATACTCCCTCATCTACTCCTTGATTCAGAATAAATAGTTGGTCATCAAATTGTGGCGGAAGTGGCGGGTCAATAGGTGGTCCACCACCAGAGTTTTGTTGAGACTGAAGCAAAAGATTTATAGTGTTTTCTTCAACTGTAATCGAGCTTAAACTCTCTTCCAAATTAATATGAAATGGTAGGCATACTGCAAAATTAATTCTTTGGTTTTCATAAGATATACTAGGTGAAAGGATTTTAAAGTCATTGATTGTTAAGCAGAGGGGGTGTATTTGCTGCCCTGCAAACGACAAATTAAGATGAAACAATAAAAATGATAATATAAATAATTTTTTCATAGCGGTCTGGCCAAGTTTTTAACTTGTAAAGTATACCACAACTTATATTAGAGATATTTGTTTAGCTTGTAAGTATGAAGACAAAAACATTGGATCAAAACATTGGAAGGCATCTTAATGGCCATTTCCCTACAACAAAACCAGCATTTTGCCACTGCTATTTTTTTTTGAAATAGGTGAGACTATGGTTTTGAAAGGATGGAATCATGATTTTACCAAGAAAGCAGCTTATTTCTATAGCATTATGGTGCCTGTCCCCGATGTTTATGCCGATGTTTATCAAGTAATCCATTGACAAAAAATGGTGAGTTGTTATATTGGTTAAACACCAATAAGGAATAGATTCCGTAACTTAAACGGCAGATAATCAAAACAAAAATTTAAAAGGACTGCCTTATGAGCAATTATCAAGCCATCATCAAACAAGAAACAGAGGTAGTGGCAAAACTGCACCTGCGAATCCATGAAACATTTAAAAATCGTAGCAAAGATTTAAAAAGCTGGAAAAAAGCATGTGAAGAGTTTCATGCTCATGTATCAAGAATAGATCCAATTCTTAACAGGGTATATGAAGAAGCCGTTTATTCAGATAAAAAACTACAAGAATTTATTATTACTTTTTTAGAACTTGATCCGATGTTTTTTAGGTCTGGATATATAAAAGAAGAAATGTTAAGAAAAATTAAAAAATCACCTCTTTCTTTAAAGCAAATTAACAGATTGAGGCAGGTTCTAAAAGATGCAGTTAAAAATAGGGGCACAAGAGAATTTAAAAAGTATTGTAGCTTAGCAATAAATATCGCAAACCCAGAACTTGTAGCGTATTTAATTAGTGTATCAAAACAAGGTATAGGTGCTAAAAAAAGCAGAGCTAAATTAATGTTAAACTATGTTGGAAAGCAGGTTGTCACATAACAAAAGATACACATATAAATAAACAATAAATTTACTACTAAAATCGACTGTTACATTAATGATGCTGAAAAAATAAGTGTTTTGATTTTTTTGACAAGGATTTTATAAAAATGAGAGCTTGTAAGGTCAAACATTCAACAAGTTGAGTCTCTTCATCTTCAAAGAAATACCAGCTTGTAATTGTTTACTGACTCAGTGATTGATATATGTCGGCATTCAAATTATCAACCGTATGATAGAGTATGCCTTTTTTCAAAAAATCAAAGTGATAACTATCCGAATCTAACATATGTTTTGCGGGTTGATTAAGCTCTTGCTTGAGCATCAATTGATACTTGCCATCGACCCTGGTTTGCCAGGCCCATATTGAAGCGGATTTTTTAAGATTAAATGTGCGACCATTCATAAACTCAGCTTGCAGTAATTCATTATCCAGTACTTTTATTTGCTCATGACCTAAGAATAAATGACCGCTCTTATCTTGTCTTAAAACATCATCTGAACTTTCTGCATATCGAATAAACGACCACTTCTCATTTTCAACTGAAGCTGAATGGCTTGCAATATCATAATTATTGACCTGCCACCCTTCTTTATTTTTTATGCTATATGAAATGGTGTGATTGTTTTTCCATGATACGCCACGAATTTCGACTTGTGGTATTTTAAGAACTTGAGATTGACCGCTTTTACTGTCAATTAAATGAATTTCATTTAAAGCCAGGCCCATTAAATAGTCACCGTTATACGACCAAAGTAATTCAATATAATGGCGGCTGTCATTAAAGTTTGTTAGCTTCCTGCGTTGTTTGCCATTATTGTCGGTTATCCATACTTCCTCACTGCCCGAACTTAAGCCTATATAAGCCACTTGCTTGTTGTGATGAGCAAAAGTCGCTAACCTGTCATCGACAGAAGTATTGGCAATAATATTTTTGCTATTAGTATTCAAATCAAAATAGTGTGCATCTTGATTGACATGTATGACAGAAAACAGATAATCCTCACCATTAATATGTCTTTCTGGCACCCTCAATTGCTCACTACCTGTATAGATAACGCGCTGGTCATTACCCTGTAGATCATAACTGACTAATTCATAAGCAGGATGTTCCCCCATCAATACCACGCGATCACCCGCGTGATTCCAGATTCCACAACAGATATAGGCATCCTGTTTAAACAGTAAAGTCAGTTCATCAGTTTCTAAATCGAGTGAATAAAACCCTTCCCATTGTTGTTTGTCTGGTGATGATATCAATAACTTGTTTTCAGTAGGGTGCATATCAAATTGACTATTGCCACCTAAAAACAATTCGGGTTGATTGAGCCTGTGTTTTATTCCTGTAGTTAAGTTCATTTCAAATAATGAAAATGGTGTATTTCGACCATTAGATTCAGTATATACCAAGCGGTTGTCATCATGAGTATATGCTATTTTCCCATAACTGTCAGCAGGGCAGTTATGTAACAGTTTAGGTTCTCCAGTGGCCATCTGTTTAAACGAACGCATGTAATACTGGCATGATTTAGGTGTAGTTACCAAATAAACAATACGACTGCCATCACTGTTCCACGATACTGAATCAACCCAAACCCTTTGTCCTTCACCATGGCTGATCTCGATAACGGTTTCATCAACCAATGACTTAATCCATTGGTGCATTTTTTTGTCACGCACCTCAACATAAGCCAGGTATTTACCATTGGGAGAAACCTGTGGACGGGACTCACGCCCAGGATCACGGGTTAGGGCTTTTACTTGTGTGATTGGCTGTTGTTTTTTATGCAGTTGCCATGTGATAGCAATGCTAAACAAAAAAATAATAGACAGTAATAAAGATGAGTAAAATATTTTTTTCTTAGTTGATGTTAATGGTGCTTGAGCTTTTATAGAATCAGATGCATCATTTGCGGGTTCTTCAATAATTTGAGTAACTGCAACAATAAACTTGTAGCCTTTTTTGGGAAATGTTGCGATAAACTGCGGTTTCTTTGCATCGTCATTAAATGATTTGCGTAACTTGGTGATGACTTTATTAACGGCATTATCGGTAATCATTCGACCTAGCCAGACAACCTCAATCAACTGGTAACGACTGATAATTTGATCTGGGTTTCTACAAAAATAGGCCAACAATTCAACAACCATCGGTTCCAGTTGTTGAGTTTGAGTCTGACCATCTTCAATTGAAGTCAAAGTTTGTTGTTGTTCACAAAAAATAAAATCTTTTATACGCCAACGCATTTTTAAGCCAAGAATAAGGTAAGAAAATGAAATTTAACACACATATCATGGGCGGTCACCAAAAGTCACAACAAATCACCGCTTTGTCACTACTTTAATAACCTGTCTGTTTAACATGAGGCTTCTATTAATATTAGGTAACACCATTATGCCGTTGATTCGACAAAAAACAAATAAACACACATCTATAAAGACAGCGATAAAAATACTGTTAACTTGTGTCTTTATCCTGAATAATTTTATCAATTTATCTTTGGCAAAACAACAGGATACAGTCAGTTTTCAAACCCCCAAAGCGTTGCTTGAAAACAAAGTGGAAACCAAACAAGACAGCATTGACTTATTAAAATCAGATAAGCTTAAAAAACAACTATTTGAAATGGCCAGACAAATTGATGCAGCTGCTCAATCAGGCTTATCTGATAGTGAAGAGATAGCACTCAGTTCGCTACTTGGGCAATTTGACAAGAATTCAACTTCAATTGCAAAGAAAAAATACCCGCTCAATTTTTATCATTATTCTGTTTATGCAAAAGCACATAAAATGCTTGAAGCATCCAGTTATTCGCTTCATAAGCAATTAGAAGAAAACCTTAAAAATTCATTTTCAGCCATGTCTGACGAAGTCCTGCATAAAGTGAGTTATACCTTGGGCTGGTCATTATCCAGAGGGCAAGACTATATGCTTGATCTCTTTAAGTATTACCAGAAGGACAGCAGTATGACAGTAAAACAGGCGCTAAAGCTGATTGCCAATTACCAGTTATATAAAGTTTATGAAAATATTTTACCCATCGCCAATCCGCTGATTAGCATTGAGCAGAATAAACGTTATCTTGTGCAGACTGATGTATTAATCAAAACCCCAGATGGTGCAACAATTTCTGCAATTGTGGTGAGAAAGCGTGGAGACAGTCAAAAGCGTCCCACCGCTTTTCAGTTTTCTATTTATGCAGATGAAGCATGGCAGTCAAAAGAGGCCATGCATGCGGTTGCACATGGGTATGTCGGTGTTATTGCCAGTACTAGAGGCAAAGCAAAAAGTCCTGATAAAATCGTTCCGTGGGAGTATGACGGTAAAGATGCAACAGCCGTAATTGACTGGATATCTAAACAGCAGTGGAGTGACGGGCGGGTCGCCATGTATGGCGGCAGCTATCTTGGTTTTACTCAATGGGCAGCAGCAAAACATATGCATCCTGCACTAAAAACCATTGTGCCATATGAGGCCGCAAATTTAATGACTGGATTACCTGGTGAAAACAATGTTTTTATCACGCCTAACTATCAATGGGCTTTTCATGTCACCAACAATAAAACCATGGATCAATCTGTATATGAAGACTGGAAACACTGGCAAAATGTTTATGATGAGCTATTTGCAAGTGGTCGCGCCTTTAAAGACATAGATAAGATTGAAGGTACGCCAAACCCCTGGTTTCAAAAGTGGTTAAGCCACCCGAGCTATGATAAATATTATCAAGACATGGTTCCTTATCAACAAGACTATAAAAACATTAATATTCCGGTATTGACGATTACCGGCTATTTTGGCGCATCAATATCAGCGCTTGATTTTTTAAGCAATCATTATAAATACAATAAAAATGCCAATCATGTCTTATTGATTGGGCCATATAGTCATGGTACTGCCCAAGGCATTCCACGCTCCTATCATGGCAACTATCAATTAGACCAAGTGGCATTAGAAAAAGACACCAAGGAAATAACCTTTCAGTGGTTTGATCATGTGCTATTGGGCAAACCCAAGCCAGTGTTGATTAAAGACAAGGTTAATTACCAATTAATGGGCAGCAATACCTGGCAGCATGTGCCATCTTTATCAGGGTTGAATAAACAGGCAATGACCTTTCGTTTGGGTAACAAAAAAGATAAAGATAATTATTACTCTCTTACACACAAAGAGCAGAATCAAACAGACCATATAGAACAAACCATCGATTTAACTGACAGGAAAACACAGTTCAATATCGATCCCCGTCAAGTTATTCATGACCAACTTAATGTGGAACATGGGCTGGTATTTGCAACAGAAGCATTTAAAGAAACTCAACAACTGGCAGGTTCAATCACAGGGTATTTTGCATTGGCAATCAATAAGAAAGATGTTGATATTGGTTTCAATTTCTATGAGCTCAAGCCAAATGGCCAAGCTTTTCATTTATCGCATTATATCAGCCGGGCAAGTTATGCAAAAGACATGAGTAAACGGCAGTTGCTCAACCCAAATGAAAAAACTATTGTGCCCATTGTCAAAAGTAAAATGACGGCTAAACTCATAGAAAAGGGCAGCCGTTTGGTACTGGTAGTGGATGTCAATAAAAATGCTGGTGCACAAGTAAATCTAGGAACAGGTAAAGATGTCAGTGATGAAACCATTGCTGATGCAGGTGTTGCACTGCAAATTAAATGGTATAGTGACAGTGAAATAAATATTCCGCTAAGTAAATGGACAAAATAACAATTGTATTAAATCAATCGGCGCCCTTTCTGAGAGTGCCGATTGTTATCAATATTGTATCTGAAAAGCGTAACTGTTTAGCGAATTTAAACTGTCTTTTTCTTTCTACCATTTAACAACCAGCCAATTGGGCTCCATCTGATAAAGGCAAAATAAGTAGACATACCAATGATGAATGTTACAGATATACTGATTACGAACTGTAGCCATATATTTATTTCAATATCTGTCATTAAAAACTGCACCATCAACAATACAGGCATATGAATAATATAAACCCAATAGGATGAATCGGAAATCAATTTAAATGCCTTATTGTGCTTATTTAAAAATTGTTTGCCTATTAATAAACAATACAGAGTCATGTAAACGGCGATATAGGCTTCTGCCATTGCCAGAGGTATCTGTTTGATAAAGTAACTTAAATTATAGTTATTTCCTGCCATCATCACCATGATTGTTTCTATGCTAATTGTGTCGGGCAAAGAGTAATAGAAAAAGGCATATATAATAATAGAGGCAGCTAACAGGCCCTTTTTATAGCGATTTAATTCATTCAGGATGTTTTGTTTTAAAAACACCATGCTACCCAGTATAAAAAACAGACCATAAAAGCCAAATGACCACAATTGTGGGTAAAATTTCTCAGGCGCAGGGTGTGGCACTGATTGGGTAACTAAAGCAGGAACCAGTACCAATGGAAAAATTATAATAATAAATTTCACAGAAGTTATTTTTGAAACAAATTTGGATTGAAAAAATTTAAGCTTATACATTAATGCCACAGTTAATACAAACAAAAACAAGTTAAATAGAAACCATAAATGGGTGGTAGATAATTCGGGTGGTGGAGTATCAGGAACATCTTTCATCATTTTAAAAAACTGTAACATGGGCGATAAATTTTCAAGGTTATTAATTCCCCATCCAATTAATGCCACGTATGACCACATTATAAAAGGGTAAAATACAATAAAAGGCAGCAATATTCTTAAAGCTCTATTTTTCAACAAGCCTGATATCCCTCGTTTTTGGATAAGCATAAGCGTAAAAAAACCAGATATTAAAAAGAAAACGGGCATTCTAAATAGATGAATAAACCAACTAAACATGTCAAGGACCGCTGAAGTTTGTGAACTGGTTGTAAACCACAAATTATGCATTAATGGGCTATAAGCCAAAGCAGCATGAAAGACAATGCCAGCAAACATGGCCAATGCACGTACATTATCTAGGTAATGAAACCTGGTTGAAGTGGCTGTATCAAGAGATTCACCTGTTTGTTTAGGTTCAGTGATATCCTCACCAGTTGTTTGGTTTGACATAAAATTATCCTCAGAGTTATTTAATTAATTTAGGAAGTTGTTTAGAGTTGTTAAAAGTTATTGTTGCCAACAGGTCTTTTAAAGATAATCTTTTTTACGAGACTGTAGATAAAAGATAATCCCAATCAGTGAAATGGCCAAAATCAATTCAACAATGACGATTGAAATAGCCGTTGAGTTCCAGAGAGCTATTGGTCCTTCAATATATGGTCCGATATCAGATAAACCAGCAACTAAAAACATAAAAAGTGAAATGCCAACATTGGTAATGCCCATGACGACAATTGTCCAGGTCTCTGATTCTTTGATAAGAGCAACTGCCAAAACCAGCACATATGATACCAATAACTCGCCCATGATGATTACAGAAATCGGAATGAGGCCATTAGGAAGATGGCTACTGTAATAAATAATCAACAATATTCCTGTGACCAAAATTGACCAAAATACCAGAAACACTGATAAATTAGAAATAATTTTTGCCTTGGTATAATCTAAAAAAGAAAGAGGCAAGCTCATTATAAATGCTAAGGTCTGATTTTTTCTTTCGTTTACCACCGATGAAAATATCAGTAAAGCGCCCACGGTCACTACAAGAGATATGATTAAAACCAAGCCAATATAAAAAGTGCTCTTGGCGTTTATCGAAAATAGCCCAAGTGATAACACAGCGATAATGGTAAATAACAGCAATGGCAGGCGATTAAAATACCAGTCTTTTAGAATCAGTTGCTTTATTATTGAGGCATTCATAAGGTTGCTCCATTATTGTGTTGGCTGTTTTTTCGACTTGCCAGGACTTCAGAAACAAAGATCTCCTCTAAGGTCATGGTCTCAACAGATTGTACTGTTGCTCCACATTTTCTATAAGTTTCGGCTAATTCATTATTAAACAATTTTGTTGTGATGATGGCTTGATGCCCACTTTTACGTTGTTCTACAATACCTTTTAAATCGGGTAAAATTGTATCAGCACTTATTTCCAAGCGTATTCGACGCCAGCTTTGCAGGTAACTTTCCTTGTCTTGCGATTGAATTATTTGTCCCTTATCAATAAAGGTGATTTGATCTGACAACTGTTCAACATCCTGTGTATTGTGCGATGAAAATAAAATGCTACGCTCTTCATCTAATAAAACATCCATTAATTCGTTGATAATTTCATGTCTGGCTACTGGGTCCAAGCCTGTTGTGGGTTCATCAAGAATCAACAATTGAGGGCGTCTGGCAAGAATCATCAGCAAGCCAGCTTTGACTCTTTGACCATGAGATAATCCTTTTATTTTTTGTCCTGCTATTAAATCAAATTGTTTTAATAATTTTTTAGCATATTTATTATCCCAGTTAGAATAAATAGATCCAATGAACTGCATATGCCAGTTAATGGTTTGGTTTGCATACAGGCGCATGTCCTCAGATGCATAACCTATGTTCCATTTTGCTGCTACTTGCTGATTTGGCATGTTACAACCCAGAACATTTATCTCTCCACAATCCTGTTGTATTAGTCCCATTAACATTCTTATAGTGGTAGATTTTCCTGCACCATTTGGGCCTATAAACCCCATGATATTGCCATTTTTTAGTTTTAAATCAATATTTGATAATTGAAAAAGCGGATATTTTTTTGCAATACCTTTCATTTCAAATGCATAATCAGTCATGCGTTTTCTCCGATTGTTTGTTAATATTATTTGCTGCCAATTGATCAAGTTTTTGTTTGATTTCATCTGTTCCCAAGCCTAAAGAATGGGCGAGGGAGATGGCCTGAACTAAATATTTTTTCATCTCCTGGTGTTTTAATTTTAAACTGAGATTATCAATTTCGGCAATAAAAGATCCTTTGCCCTGTTGGGTGATAATTATGCCTTCACGTTCTAGCTCCTGGTAAGCGCGTTTGACGGTTATCACACTGACTTTTGTTGATGCTGCAAGCTCTCTGATTGAAGGTAATTTATAACCTTTTGGCCAATCTCCAATTGCAACAAGTCTTTTTATCTGCTCAATGATTTGTAGATACATTGGTCTACCATCAGTTTGTGATAATATAAATTCAGGAAACATAAAATTCCAACACTGTATATAATTAATATACACAGTATACACACATATACACAGTTTGCAAGTGAAAAAATAATCCTCCTCATTTTTAGCAGAGAACAAAAAATGACTTTATGCGAGATTAAAATAGAAAAAGTTACACTTCAACAATTAACCAAGCTACAAATTATTTGTAGAGAAACGTTTTACGATACATTCTTTGAAGATAATGCAAAAGAAGATATGGATAAATATCTGATGGAAAATTTTAATGATCTACAGTTATCTAAAGAATTGAATGATCCGAAATCTGAGTTTTACTTTGCAATTATTGACCATAAGGTTACTGGCTATCTAAAAATAAATTTCGGTAAAACCCAAACGGAAATTAAAGATGAAAATGGGCTAGAAATAGAGCGTATTTATGTGTCTAAAAAATTTCACGGTAAAAAAATTGGCCAAAAACTTTACGAGGTCGCTTTGCAAGTTGCCAAAGATAAAAAACTTGATTATGTGTGGCTAGGTGTTTGGGAAAAGAATTTAAGAGCCATTAAATTTTATGAAAAAAATGGATTTATCGAATTTGACAAACATATTTTTGTACTGGGAAGTGATGAGCAACTGGATATTATGATGAGATTGAAACTACCCTGATTTACAGCTGGACTGTTTATTTAAAACTGTACTTCTGTTAAGTCTTTATATTTTTTAAGTATCTCTGGATAGTGTTGCTTGAGATTATCAAAAATAAAATCTGTTGGTACGTCTTCAAAATGTCCATAATCTTCAAGATATTCCATAAAGATATTGCCAGAATCATCAAATTTTTGAAAAACCGAATCATTTTCACCATCAAAATCCAGTGGCGCGACATTACATTTTTGACATAATAATTTATTAAAGGCAGGGGAGGCCTTAAGCCATTTACCATCTAGGAAAATATTAACCATGGCATGTGGTGTCAGTTCATTGGTGCCAAACATTTCTATTAATCTTTCTACGCCAATATGGTTTTTAACTTTAGCCAGCTGAATTCGTGCTGGTATTCCCAGGGCTCTTAAACAGCTAATCAACAGAATGGATTTTTCCATGCAGTGACCTTGAGATTTTTTTGCAACATAACTGGATTTGTAATTTTCTTTTGCCAGGCTAATATAATAGGGATAATACATCCAGCCATCTCGTATCTTAAGATAGAGTCTTTGGGCTTTTTCTTTTAAGCTCAAATCATCTGATTTAAATTCTTGTATAAGATTCTGGATTTCATCACATTCATAATCAAAGTAATAGGTTGAGGCCGTGTATTTATTCATTTTCATTGCTAGTTAATTTTTTTCCACTTTAATTTTGCAATCAATAATAAAGGAACAATACTGATGATTATGGCGATGGCCGCTGTGACCCCAGGATTAACAAATGAAATTATCGTCGCAGGAATCAATTGGGCGCCATAAAAATATAAGCCAAAGTGGGTGATCAAGGCAATTATTGATGCCCACCAAGTATAATTTAATGGCGGATTCTTATACATAACACCAAATATCAAAGCCGGTGCAGCCGCTACAGTTAAACCATACACTCCGATTTGACCAAATATCCCCAATAATTGAGGCGGGTTTAAATTTATTAAATAGGCAGCAACGGCAATAAGGATTAATACCACATGGCTGGTGCGTAAAGCCAATTTCATTTTGGCTTGTTGATCCAGGTTTTGTTTTGTTGCATATAAATTTAACACCAAATCATTGGCCGTAATGGTTGAAATAGAAATTAACAAACCATCTAATGTCGACATGGCAGCGGCGATTAAAATAACACTGGCTAATGTGTGTACCCAACCAGGAAACATATGCTCAAGATAGGCGGTCATGACTAAATCTTGCCTGAAAGCTCCGGTGGTAGCATCAACTAAAGCTCCATCAGGCAAAACTAAATGAGCAAAAAATCCAACGCTACCTAGTAATAAAAATAATATCCATAAAATAGTAAATACTGACAAGTATTGTTTAACCTGCTTATCATTTTTTACATAAAGTGCTTTGGTTAATATATGTGGTTGACAAACCAACACAGCGCCAATAATAAATCCTGCAATATAAATTGAAAACACATCATTAAACAATCTGCCATTGGTATTAACTAATGAAATTAAGTCGGGATTGATAGCATTTATTCTATCGATAAAAGAATCAGGTGAGTCATTGAGAATAGTGACGCAGGAAACCAAAACCAAAACGGTCACTCCTATCATTAGTGTGCCTTGTAGGACATTGGTGAAAATATGCGCATAAGTTCCACCAATAAAGACATAGCCAGTAACAAATATAAGAGTAATCAATAAGGCGTTAGAATTAGATATCCCTAAGAGGGATTGCATAACAATAGAAATGCCTCCTACCAATAAAACCACAAAGGCAAAAGATAGTAAGTTAAGAACAGCAAAGAATAAGGCAAATCCGCGTGATTGATATCGTTTACCTATCCAGTCGGGAATGGTTAAGGCTTTATTTTCATCACCAATTCTTCTGAATTGAAATGATAAAAAATACAACATGGCGATAAATCCCAAGCCAATGCCAACCACCATGTGAAACCAAGCAGAGAAACCATCAACATAGATAAAACCAGGGTTGATAATAAATGTCGCAGCTGATGCAACACTTGCCGCTAACGTTATGCCAACAAAGACCGGATGAATATCTTTATTGCCCAGGGCAAAACTACTAAAATCACGGGTCTTTTTTTGCCCTTGCCAACCAATCCATGCGGTTAATAACAGATAGATACCAAACAACACCCATGCAAAAGTCATAATTGAGCTCCAGAAATTTTATTAATCATGGCATTAATCGCAGCCATTTGTGGTCCTTTTTTATTGGCATAATCCTCGCCAGTATAGCCCCACCAGTCCCAACAGCCTTTTGGATTCATTGGTGAAAGCTGGCTGCTTTTAACTTGTGGATAGAAAATGACAATATTGTTTGATTCTGCCCATTCATTGTATCCGGCCCCATTTATGAAGGTATCGTCGATAAACTCGGTTGATTGCATGCAGCCATGAAAAACCGTATGTAAATGACATGTGTGATTATTTTTACAATCACTGGGGACATACAAGTAACCAGTATCAGTCAACTGGGCATTATTGTATTTAGTCTGATCAATTTCAAGCAGTGTTCCATTGGCTAGGGTACGGGCTTTTAATTGTCCATAAAATGTTTTCAAGATTTCACCTGCCGCATCATAATTACAAGAATTGAGGAAAGACTCACCTATCGAGTCACATTTTATTCCCCTTGAAATGGTCGGCATTCCATGATTCACAGGGATATTATAAACCTCATGAATGTTATCCGTATTCATATAGCGGCTGTAAAAGTCCTTTATGGCACGGCTTACACTATTTGCCATAATGATGTCTTTGCTACCATGAAAAATCCACACCTTATCATTTTTCAAATGTACAGGTTTATCAATTAACTTTTCTTGCTGTGAATGCTCTATATATTCGGTGATTAAGTTTGGATCAGTCCCACCACCACCTTTCATGCAATAGCCTAATGCACGAGCAATAGAGCCCCGTGCACACCAATAAGGCCCACCAGCAATAATTGCCGCGCCGGTAATCTGTGCAGAATAAGCCACATGAAATTGGCTGGCCATGTATGCTCCTGCTGAAATCCCCGAAACACTCATGTTTTGTCTGTTGATAGTGAAATCAAAGGCTTTTTTATTTTGATTTGTTGGCAATTGCTCAGATGATTGGCAGCCTATGAGTGTTGCAAGTATTATGAGGGTGGTGAAAATGTATTTATTGATCATGATCTGATTCTCTGTAAAAATTTATCTATTGCAGATATACTGGCTTCCTCATCCAATAGTGGCACATGTCCTCTATCAGGAATAATCATCGAAACAAGCTTTGGGTTTCTGTCGTGCATTTTTGTTAAAATTTCAGCTGTCAAAATATCTGATAACTCGCCTCGTAATACCAGTGTCTCTGTATTTGTAAGTGAATCAAATAGCTGCCAGGGATCTCCTTTTTGCGGGCCCATTTTTTTAATCGCCGTACTAATATTGCTGTCCATATCTAAAACAGGTTTGTGTTGAGCGTTGTCTTTATAAGCACGCTTGGCTAATTTGATCCAAATACTGTCATCTAGTCCTTTCAGCCAGGGGCCATATACCTGTTTTGTTTGTTCGCCAGCCTCTTTCCATGTCTCAACTGGGGGCAACAGGCCCGCATATTTTTTTATACGTTCCAATCCTTTGGCGTTAATTTCTGGGCCGATATCATTAAGGATGACACCAGCAATTCTATCATTGTTCTGAAATGACATAACCATAGAAATAAGGCCGCCAAGTGAGGTGCCCATGATTGCTACCTTTTCAATTGCTAGCTTATCTAATAATGTCCAAACATCCTTTGCATAAGTCAAGGGATGGTAGTTTTTCCAGTTTTCATCATATTCCGATAAGGCTCTGCCTCTAAGGTCAAGGCAGATTACTCTGTTGTTTTCAGCCAGTCTGCTGGCAAACTCATCAAAATCTCTACTGTTTCTTGTTAATCCGGGTAGGCATAAAATAACAAATTTGCCATTATCTATGCCAATATCCCGGTAATGAAGTTGCAAGCCATCATCACTTTGATAGAAGTTTGATGAATTATAAAAGGTATCAAGATTATTCATTTATAAACCTAAATTTGTATATTGTTGACGAAGTTGCCTTTTTAAAACTTTACCAGCTGGGTTTCTTGGTAAGCTATCAGCAGGTATTACCATAGCCACACGTTGTTGTTTGCCCAGTTTAGCATTTAACCACCGTTTAATTTCATGACAATCAATATCTTTGTTTTCTTTTGCTACAATAATTGCCACAGGTGTTTCACCCCATTTTGAGCTTTCTACACCAATAACAGCCAATTCTTTTATCTCTTTTCGGGTACTTAAAGTAGCTTCAATATCCGCAGGATAAATATTTTGCCCTCCTGAGATTATCATGTCCTTTTTACGATAGACCAAATATAAAAAACCGTCGGTATCTAGCCGTCCTATATCGCCTGTTCTAAACCATTTCTGATTATTGTCATCTAACCATGTTGCCTCTTCATTGGCTTTTGGATTGTTTAAATAACCAGACATCAGTATTTTGCTTATCCCGACAATTTCACCAGCTTGTCCAGTATCGACTTCTTTATCATCATTGCCAATGATTCGTATATCCTGTCCAGGGTAAGGTCTGCCTACAGAATCAATTTTCTGTTGCATTTCCTCCGGACTCAATATGGTGACCAAGCCTTCTGTTAAGCCATATAATTCGATAAAGTCACCAGGCAACCTTTTGCTGATTTCCTGTTTGACCGCGACAGGCAGAGGTGAGCCACAACACATCATGGCTTTAATCGAAGATAAATCATGATGATCAAAATTTTCACTGGCTAACAATAATTGATATTGTACCGGCACCATGGCAAAGTGGGTAATCCGGTCTTTTTGTATTTGTGCCAAACAATTATCAACATCAAACTTATCTACTATATACATTGTCCCACCTGAGATAATGGTATTTAATATCGCAACCCAACTGATATTTGAATACAGTCCCAAGGTGAACAATGTACGAGCACCAGAATTATAGCGCAAAGAAATAGACATGCTACTTGCCCAGGCAGCTCTGCTTGCGTGACTGTGAACGATTCCCTTTGGCAATCCAGTAGTACCTGAAGAATAGATTATATTACATTCATCATTTTGAGATAATGTTATTTGCGGCTCAGAACTGCACGAGTTTTCAAGAAAATCATCATAGCCCGTCCAACTATCTTTATCATTGTTATAGGCAATATAGCCATGATCAATTATACAATTAAATTGCTTCTTTAATGAATCGATCTTATCTACAAATTCATCCGATGCAATAATGGCTTTGGCTTGACAGTTATTAACCATTGCGATAATGGCTGCATTATTTATGGCAATATTTAGCGGAACAACAACCAAGCCAGCAGAAATAGTACCAAGTATAGACTCCATCATGGCATTGGAGTTTTTCATTAAAACAACAACTTTATCACCTGCTTGTAACTCCAGTGCAAGCAAGGCATTTGCTATTTTGTTGGTCTTTTTGCCCAGTTGTTGCCAGTTTAGTATTTTATCTTTATATATCAGAGCCGGTTTGTTGGCTAGCCATTTACTGTTTTGTCTAACTAGCTCAGGGATGAGTATGTCATTGGGTTGAAAATAAGTGTTTTTATAAGTAATTGATGTCATTTAAATCGTGTTATATTATATTTTTCAAGTAATTAAGTTCAGCGTACGTTGAATATAATTGATAATAACAATTTATGCAAGTAAATAAAGCAGATGAATTAATTCTCAAAATCACATATAATCAATCTCATAAATAATACATATAAAATCAATCAATACTCAATATGAAAAATAATGCACAAACCACCAAACAACGACTCTTAAATGCTGCTGAAGAGCTTTTTGCAATTGATGGGTTTTCTGCTGTAACAGTAAGGCAGATCTCAAGAAAAGCCGAAGCCGATATCTCGCTGGTCTATTATCACTTTAAATCCAAGCGCGATTTATTTGAAGCGGTACTTATGCGCCGTGCCAAATACATTAATGAGTTACGACTCAATGAACTTGAGAAAATCGAACAAAGACATACTGATGACACCCCATCGGTAGAAGAAATTATTTATGCCTTTGTTTACCCATTGTTACAAAAATTGCATGAAGACCACAAAGAGTGGAAGCACTATTTTTCTTTAATTGCAATGGTTAATAATTCTCCCAGTTGGGGTGGTGAAATGATGACTAAGTACTTTGATCCACTGGTACATCGCTTTCTTAAGACCATAAAAAGAGCTTTGCCTGAATGCGATGAAGCGGATTTATTTTGGAGTTATCACTTTCTTTCTGGTGCATTAACCCTCACATTTGCTGAAACTGGCCGCATAGATAATCTATCGGATGGTGTCTGTAAATCTTCTGATATGAAAAGTATTATTGAAAGATTGCCCAAATTTATAGCGGCTGGATTCACCAGTCTTTGCACCGATAAAAACTCTAGTTAACACAAATAATTTAAAACAGCCCTCCTATAGTCCGATTAACAAAATATTAATATTTTGCTAACATTTGTTGTTGCGACCTTGTTTTTCAACGCACGTTGGATTAACATAGGTAGCTTAATTGAACGTGCGTTCAAATATAATAAACACGGGAAAACATTATGAAATTAAATTATGCATACAAAAAGCACCGCTTGTCACCATTGAAAAAAGCTTTAACAATAGCATTATTAGGTATATCAACTATTACAATTGCACAATCGAATGAAGAAGAAAAAGACACCAATAAAGAAGAATCAAATCAGGCAATTGAAGAAATCATTGTAACGGCTAGACGCAGGGAAGAAAGTTTACAGGAAATACCCTTGGCTATAACTGTCTATAGTGGGGAAGCACTAGAGGAACAGGGTGTTATTGATATTACTGAACTAACAAAATCCGCACCAAATGTTAATCTTGAAGTCTCTCGAGCCACCAGTTCAACATTAACTGCACACATTCGAGGGATAGGGCAACAAGATCCCGTAGCTGGTTTTGAAGGTGGAGTTGGGATCTATGTTGATGATGTTTATTTGGCTAGACCCCAAGGTGCAGTTTTTGATGTTTATGATGTAGAGCGAATTGAAGTTTTACGTGGTCCTCAAGGCACACTTTATGGAAAAAACACCATAGGTGGTGCAATTAAATATGTAACTAAAGCATTGTCAGATGAACCAGAAGGCACTTTTAAAATATCTTTAGGGTCATTTAATCAGATTGATTTATTAGCAAAAGGATCTGGAGCCCTTAGTGATAATTTCAGAATTGGTGGCTCAATAGCCTCTTTTCAAAGAGATGGTTTTGGTAAAAATCTTTTTACCGGTGGTGAACATTATGATAAAGATGTGGTTGCGGCAAGAGTTAGTTTTGAATGGGATGTTTCTGATAGTACTTTAGTAAAATTTTCAGCTGACTACAGTGATGACAATTCTGCTCCAAAATCAGGCCATCGATTAATTCCTGGCGGCTTAAACGGTGATCCAGTTTTAGACAATGTATTCGATACACGAGCAGGTATTGAGACAATAGATTCATCAAGAGCAGGGTTAAATCAAAATGTTACGCAAGGAGGTGTAACCTTATCCATCATTTCAGATATTAATGATTCGTGGACATTTAAATCGATTACATCTAAGAGAAAAGATGACTCAGAATCATTAATTGATTTTGACAGTTTGCCCTCAAATGATTTTGATGCCCCTGTCATCTATGAAAATGAACAGTTTAGTCAGGAATTTCAGCTAACTTATTCTGGAGACCGTTCTGATGGTGTGGTTGGTTTATATTATTTAGATGCAAATGCTTTTGATGCATTTGACGTGGTTTTGGGTAATTTAGCACCACCTCTAGGCATTACTGCATTTACACTTGGTGATTATGATACCGAAACAACTGCCATATACGCAGACTTTTCATTCGTCATCAATGAGCAATGGCAATTCTCGATTGGTGGCAGATATACCAGAGATGAAAGATCAGTACTGGTACAGAGAGAAACATTTCTTGGTTTAGGATCCCCATTTTTCAATAATGCAGATGCAGTTTCGATTACTGTTCCACTAGAGGGTCTGGTGCCAACATTTAGGGGTAGCAGAACCGACAGTGCCTTCACTAGCAGAGCCAGTATTAGTTATTCACCTGTTGATGAACACAATTTCTATGCAACTTATAGTGAAGGTTTCAAAGGTGGTGGTTTTGATCCACGTGGTGCATATCAATTTCCCGACGTACAAAAAGGTTTTAATCCAGAGGAAGTTGCTTCTTTTGAATTGGGTGCAAAATCATTGTGGAATGATGGCGCAATCTCTACCAATATTGCCTTGTTCTTTATGGACTTCACAGACATACAAATACCTGGATCCATTGCCATCGACACAGATGGAGATGGCGTTGATGATAGCTTTGCCGGTACTACCACCAATGCAGGCGAGGCAGATATTTGGGGGCTTGAGTTTGAATCTACTGCCCATTTAAGTGATTCACTGAGTGCCAATGTTTCCATTGGTTATATAAATGCAGAGTATGTAGAATGGCTTGTCAATGGTGTCGATGTTTCAGATGACCGGGTTTTTCAAAATACACCTGAGTGGACTGCAAGTTTTGGTTTGCGTAATGAATGGGATATGAATTTATTTGGTAATGCTGGCTCATTAGTTTGGCTGGGTAGTGTTTCCTATCAAGATGATGTTTTCCAGTTTGAAATTCCAGAACCTTTACTCGATCAAAAAGCTTATTCTTTGGTTGATATGAGTCTGGTTTGGTCATCAGCAGATAGTAAATATCAACTGGGCTTACATGGTAAAAATTTGGGCGATAAAGAATACAAAGTTGCCTCATATAATTTCCCGACTTTAGGTGTAGAAGGTGTTCAATCTGCTTTTTATGGTAGTCCAAGACAAATTATAGGTAGTTTTAGCGTTAATTTTTAAATAGGTTTGTGCTTGACCGCAGTAGATTATTCTTTCTCGATCAAGCGCTATTTATAGTTCTCTCCATATTTAATCAGTAACTTCTTATTGTAGAAGTTACTGATTTTTTTAGTTAGGGCTTGAGCGTAAAAGTTGTGGTAGCAAGGTCTGCTATCAGATTAATCACAGGAATCAATAATGAGTTCAACCAAGTTAAATAAAACAATAGTCATAAGTGGTGGTGCCAGTGGCATAGGCCTGGCAGCAACCAAAAAATTCTTAACTGAAGGTTTTAATGTTTGCGTATTAGATCACAATAAAGCCGCTTTAGAACAATTAAGTGCTGAATTAATAGTCCATAAAAATCAATTATTGTTAGAGGTTTGTGATATCACCGAAAGTAAAAATGTATCCTTGGCTATGGATAAATGTTTACAGAAGTTTGGTACGATTAATGCTGTTTTGCCTGCTGCAGGCATCGTAAAAGATGGCTATTTTATTAAAGTTGATCGAAATACTGGCAAAGTTAAAGAGCACATGAGCCAGGCTCAATTTGCAGATGTGGTGAATGTCAATTTAACAGGAACATTCAATACCATACAACAGGCAGCCATCAGAATGATTGACAACAAATTTGCGGGTGTGCTTTATCTGGTTTCATCAATTAATCAATCTGGACAGCTTGGTCAACTCAACTACTCTTCAACCAAACATGCTTTAGCGATGTGGCCGAAATTGTTGGTTGGAGAATTCCATAAACAAAACATAGACCTCATCCGTGTTGTAGGCATTGCACCAGGCTATGTTGATACGCCTATACTAAAAGATTTAAAACCAATTGTCAGACAAAGTATTATCAATGATATTGCGATAGGTCGGCTGATTCAAACAGATGAAATAGTATCAACAATCTGGCATATTTGGCAAAATAAAGCCATAAATGCAACAACAATAGAAATCAGTGGAGGAACTGTTCAAAGAGGTGTTTGTAAATAAATTTCTATAGAAGGTATATTCATAACTCAATGTATATTTCTACCCGACCTGATTACACCTACTCGTCTCATTTCACTCAACAGCAACGATGTCTAAAAATAAGCAAAAGAAGTAAAGATGGTTAAGACGTTTGTTAAATAATTAATGGAAAAATCAAGAGGTGTGAGGGTGAGTTAGATCGTTCATGCAAGTGAGTGTGAACATCATCTTGGCAAGGTTTGTCAAAAATAGATAGGATTCTTAGTTTGATTGTTAAACAAGTGTCTTGACCCATTTACTTCCATTTAACTTCATTTAACTTAATTGGCGCAAAAAACCAGTATCTTATGTGGTTTAGTTGGGCAATTCTATCTTATAATTGTGACGGCTATTATTATTGAGAAATATATAAGGCACAGTGGTGGAAAATAATAAACAAAATAACTAAAGAGATAATTTTATGGAACTTATCATACAAATGAATGGCTATGTTTTACTTGTGATCGCCGCATTAGTCCCAATTGCCAACCCATTTAGCACGGCCCCATTGTTTGTTAGCATGACGACAGGTGCAACTAAAGAACAGCGACGACACATCGCTTTGTTATCGTCATTTTATATGTTTATTGTGTTAACAGTGTTCTTGATATTGGGTTCAGTTATATTGAATTTTTTTGGTATTAGTATGCCAGCTCTGAGAATTGCCGGTGGCTTAATTGTTGCAACAATTGGTTTTCGTATGGTATTTGATCACAAACATGATAATGAAAAGGTAGGAGAAGCCAAAACCAGTACAAAAGACTTTAACAGTATAGCCTTTACTCCTTTGGCCATGCCTATGTTGAGTGGGCCAGGTTCTATTTCTGTAATTATGAGCGTAGCAGCGAAACTTTCTGAAATTGAGTCTGTTTCTAACAGAATAGTTGGCTATGGTGTGGTCATTCTTGGTATTGCAATATCTGCTTTGATTTGTTGGTTGGTTTTAAGGGCATCTGGTTCAGTTGTTAGATTACTTGGCAAAAATGGTATCGACGCATTAACTAAAGTCATGGGTTTTTTATTAGTCAGTATTGGTGTTGAGTTTTTAGTAGCTGGATTACGTGGTTTGAGTATTATTCCTGCAATTTAAAATATTTTACCTAAAAATAAATAAACACTATCAGCTCCTGTTTTAGCTTTGCCATAACCAAGGTAAATTAGGCCGATCAGGGCGTTAAAGTCTATAAAGACTTTAGCTACGAATAGAAACTAGCAAAGCTTATGGCATCAGTTTGTTGCCAGGTATTGCCCATCTCTAATGAACCTCCTATATAAATAGGTAACAAAGAACTCTTTCCTATTTTTCTATAGTAGCTGCTACTTAACAAATACAAAACAAATACAAAAGACGCGCAAACAAATAAACAATAAATTTATTTTAAAAAACGATTGTTGTATTGACTCTGTTGAAAAGATAAATATTTTGGTTTTTTTAAAGAGGATTCTATAATACCGTCTTACCTCTTCAAACCACCAAAAAACACAGTACATCTCACTCATTTTAATCTACAATAAAGAATCTGCTAAAAATAAATGGTGTGATCGGGTGCTTAACTTTGAGAATTATTTAAATGGTCTTCAAAAATGTAATAGCCAAAACCAATTGGAAATATATTTTCTTCAACAAATTGAAAAACTGGGTTATTGTGCTTATGATGTTTACTGTGTACACATCAATACTTTAAATAACCCCAAACAATTGGGGAATTTCGTCATCAGCAGTTATCCTATAAGATTTGTCAAGAAATATGTAGAAGCAGGCTTTGTTGCAAATTGCATTGGACTTGCTAAGGCCGGCAAATCATTTATGCCTTTTAATTATATTCAGTATTTAGAAAAACAAGCCAATAATCAGGCTGCTGTGTGGCAGTTGAGGTTGTTTCGAATAAACAATATTCATCATGCTTGGTTAATACCACTTAACGAGGTACAAACGGTTAAAGGTGTGACCTTATACATGCAAGGAAAAAACGAAGTTAAAGATCAGTTTAATAGCACTAAACCTATAGTTCAATTAATTTCAACCTACTTCTATGAGTCATTGATATCATTTGACCCATCAACAGATCAAATGAAAATGTTAAAAAATGATCGAACTTACACTTTACTTAGTCATAGAGAAATTGAATGTTTATCATGGTCTGCTCAGGGTAAAACATCAGAAATTATTGGAAAAATACTGTCAATTTCAGAAAATACTGTGCGGTTTCACATGAAAAATATTTTTCGTAAATTAGACGTATCCTCCAGACCACAAGCCATTTCAAAAGCAACAAATCTTAACTTACTCAACACCACCTACCCGAACGGGTAGGTGCCAAATCTCACAATTTCTTTCATAATGGATTAGCCAAAACCATTAAAAGAAAGCACTTAATATTATTTATTGTGTATTCAAATATTTAATGGTTACAAATACAAACCATAAATACATGAGGTCAATCATGAATAATAATGATGTTAAAGATAAAAAACAACAGCTACGTAAAGATCCGCCAAAACCAGGGCAAATAAGGCTGTCAATCCTGATAGAAAATAATGGCTTCGTCAAATTTGGCGATTTTGAAACCAAAGACTTTCAATTTGAAGGTGATTTTCCAAAATCTCGCCCCATTCAATTAATAGCCACACCTACAAAAAATATAGAGTTCTTATCCTGGTCATTAAAAACGGGCATTAAGGAACAATTTGTATTTGTCTCAGATCAGACCAGTGTCACCATAAAAAATCCAATAAAAAATATGACCATCAATGCATCATTTACAGCAGAGATCAATTAATAAACCCATCAATCAATAGTAATAATGAGGTAAAAATAATGTCAGTCATCAATAAGAAAAGAACTTTATCAGGGGTAGTAGACCACCCACAAATTAACCAAACCGAAACTATATCGCTTGCACTTGGTACAGTAGTTACTGGAGTAAAGATAGTCTCGAAAAAAACAACTACAACACAGGCTAGGGCTACAATCGTGGACACATTACATAGTGGCCGAAATGCAAAAATAGTATACAGAGGTGCAGGGCAAATCGGGAAAAATTTTAGAACCGTGATTTCTGTTGATATCAGCTTTGATCCGATCATAGATCCTGAATAAAAATTTAATAAAACAATAAGAGAAAAAACATGAGTAATATATCTATAAAAGCCAATGAAGGCACTGCAACATTAAAAAAAATAGTGTCTGGACAACATTCGGAAACCAGTATCAGGCATCCATTTTCTATTAAGCTAGATGTCGACAATGCCAAGATAAGCATAGTAAAAACAGCCGTAATTAATCGCTTAGATACCACTGTGTTTATATTAAGAAATACCTTAAAACATGAAACCAATATTGTTTCATTTGACTTTGTTACTGATGGAAGAGTGCCTTCCTCCTTCAAAAGTGAAATCATTTTAGATATCATTTTTTCAGCTTCATAAAAATTAAATAATTACTTATCTTAATCCCAAAGAGGTAAAGCCATGAATAAATTATTATCACAGTTGATTGCAACTCCGGCCAGTACTATTAGTCCAACCATTTCTTTGGGATCAAAATACCGAAAAGTCAACATAATGGGCATACCGGTGGGAGAGCCTTCTCCCACCGGTAAAAATGAAAGCGATTCAGGCCATATGAATCAGTTTCATGTAGATATGTATGCATTGTCTCTACAAAGTTCATTTGTTGATATAAACCTTCCTTGTGAAGGCGGGGAATTAAGTTTACAGTTTGTCAGGAGCTTTAGTACATCCAGAGTGGATATCAATGGTTCTAGCAAGGTAGGAGTACTAGGTATGGGTTGGCATGCCAATATCAATGCAACCATCACCTGCATTGAGGAAAATGGCACGACTATTGCTCATGCAACTGATGAAAATGGCGCACAATATACTTTTTTTGAGTCAATTAAAGGGCTGGGCTTTACGCCCTTGTTTACCAACCCTTCGGCCAATGCTTCAAGAAAAGTAAAATTCAATAAAACCGACCAAAACATCACCTTAGGTAAATGGCAAAAAACCCAACTCAATTACACTAAGTTTTCACAAGAAGTACAAGATGGAAAGATCACCAAACAATACAAACTTACCAGTATAATTGACAGAAATGGCAACGCCATTATTTACACCTATTCAAATAATGTTAAATTTTTAGTGACATCGATTCATGAACAAGCACATCCAGAAAGAAAAATTAATTTCAAGTACAGAAGTCTTGGGTTAAACCCAGATAAATTTGATTGTGGGTTTCGGTTAACCAGTATTGTAGATCCATTGGGAAGATCGATAAAATTTAATTACTCATCAAGACTGTCAACACCAACAAGAATTAAGAGTTTATTATCTAGAGTGATTTCTCCTGCAACCACTATTGCAGGAAAACTAAAATCTGCAATCTATAGTTATCGCTATCGATGTGAAACCATTATCAACCCACAGAATCAACAGCAGGAATTTTTAATTGCATTAAATCGAGTTAAAATGCCCAATGACTACAACCTCAATTTTAAATATTCAATAGAAAAATTCCCTCATTTCATTGACAGAAGTTCCATTATCAAAATACCTGAATTGATTCTCAGAAAAATAATGACCGCAAATGGTCATTGTGATTTCAATAACGATGTTCGTGAAATTAGTCAGGTCAAAACCCAAGTTATCAACAGTGATGGCATTAATAATTCTTACTTATTTAAAGGGGTAAAGGTTAATATTGAAGAACAGCCAATTGCGGCAATATTTATTCACAAACTCAGTAGAAAAACCATTGGACTAGGCTCAATTTCTTATCACTTTAGCCCTGACCCTAATCAAAATTTACTTCGCATTGAGGACTTTTCTGGTAATATCACCACTTATGATTATCAAACAAATGATGATAGTGACCCCTATAATAAACCTCTAAAAGCCAATCTTGCACATGACTCCATTACCAATCCCAATTGCTACCAAGCTTTTAATCAAGTCGCACGGGTGGTGGTCGATCCACTAGGCTTAAATATTACGGAAACCTATCGTTATTCTCGTCAATTTAACAAATTAATCCGCTACATTGATCCAGAGGGCTTCAAATCACACTTCCAATTGGATGATAAAACTGGCAATCGTATCAAACTCATCGGTCCATCACGTACAATTACAGAATATAAATACAGCAATGATGGGTTTATTAATGAAGAAATTGACCCCGATGGCAGAGTTACACAATTTAAACGTGTCTTTAATCCAAGCAATCCACAACAGTTCAAACAAATTATTTCAACAGTTATAGGATACAAAAATGACCGTAAAAACCTTAATTTACAAACCATCCTTAGCTATGACTTAATTGGCAATGAGTTATCTATCACCGATCCATTAGGGCATAAGGTACAGTCCAAGTTTAATGAACTCAATCAAGTTATAGAAAATGTTCAGCCAGCCATTAAAGATGCTATAAATAGACAATCACAATCCAGTAGTCAATTTTTTGAATACGATATATTGGGTAACGTCAGAAAAACCATCAGCCACACCAATAACATACAAACCAATACTTATGATGGTTTAGGCAGGCTTACCCAGTCTCGTATACATATGTCAGATCCAAAAGTAAAGGGTGTCGTCAAAGATGATGAATTAGATATCATCAGCAAAAAGAATTATAATTATTCAGGTTGGATAATCAGTGATACTGATCCAAATGGTCATGTATTCACCTATGAATATGACAATTTAGGACGAAAAATTAGGCAAATATCCCCAGTTATCAAAAATAACCTATCAGGAGATATCAAGCATATCGTTAAATTTGAATATGGTCCCAATGCTGGGGCGGGTGTGTTTTCATACAGCAATGGCTGGCAGCCGACCAGTCAAATTAATCCACGCGGCTACATCACTCACAGACAATATGATAACAATTACCGCCTTATTCGCCAAATTAATCGATTAAAAAAACAAACCGCATTTGAATCAACATTAGAGCCAGCACCAAGAGAACCCAACAGCACTTACCAATATGATAAAAGAGGGTTATTAATTAAAGGAGTCATAGCAAATACCGATAACAATGGCGAACAACACAATACCATTGGTATCAATATATATAACCAACAAGGCCGATTAACAACCGTGGTCAAGAAAAAATCCAATAACCCTGTTGTTGATACCAGGTTCACAACCGAACAACAACTCAAATCCACCCTTACAGATGATGATATAGTTGAAAAAACTGCTTATGATCAGTCTGGCAATATTATCAAAGAAATTGATGCGCATGGATCTATAGTTGAGCACATCTATGATGGAGCCAAAAGGAAAATCAAAACCCTATTACCTGCTAGAAACATTACCGATACAGCCAGTCATCATCCCTCTGGCAAGCATCAACCAGTCATAGACTACAGTTATGATGATAATGGTAATCAAATTATAATTTCTGACGAAAATAATACCATAAGCTTCTGCAAATATAATGCCAGAAATCAAGTCATCGAAAGCACTATCCAAATGCAGAACAGGGCATCATCAGATTTAAAGACAAGTACCATTTATGATTTTGACGGTAGAATAAAATCAGTCACAGATGGTCGTGGTGGTCAAATGAAATATCTTTATGACCGAGCAGGAAGAGAGACACGCTCGTTTGCGCCGGATGGTCAACGCAATCAAAATGGCAAACAACAAACCACGACCCAATACGATAAGAACGGCAATATAACCCGAATAAGCTATCGAGGAGGCAAAAATATTGTCAATCGTTATGACGTGTTGAATCGAGTAACAGAAGTCAATGTCACCCCCAAACGTGGTGATACAAACGCCAATCGTTCAGTATATGATGAAAATAACAATATTACAGCTATTATATACTCACAAAACGGTACAGAAGTCAGCATCAAACGTCGCTATGATGCTTTTGATCGACTGATATCTGAAGAAATGCCAGATATTGGAGACAACCATCAAAGAAAGACGCTGATTGACTATCATCTAAATGGACAAATAGCTAAAAAAACCACCCCTAAAGGGGATATTACAGAGATTCAATATGACCAATTCTCACGCACTACACAAATCATTTATCATGATCAGGCCCAACAAAAATCATTCAATTGCCGTTACCAATACAACAAGCTTAATCAAGTCACTTTTATTGATGATGAATTAAGTGGTCAATACCAATATACACATGACGACATTGGACAGCTTGTCAAAACTGAGTTTAACGATCCTCAACATGATGCCTATGTGCTACAATTTGCCTATGATGCACGGGGTAATCGCACACAAGTCATTTATCCGGATGACTCACGAACTTTGTCATATCAATATGACCGCAACAATCGCCTGTCTTCAATTAATGATAACGACAAAAGAACCCAATATAAATATGATGCCAATAACAACCTGATAGAAACCCACAGACCAAACGGCACCACAGAACAGCGTGAATATGACTTATTCAACCGCCTGACACTGATGCATACCATTGGCAATAAAACATCACTTTATCGTGCTACGTATGAGTATAACAAAAATGGCCATTGCACAGGTACTGTTCAAAATTGGCATGGCAGAAAACCTTTGTCCATACAATACCAATACGATGACAAAAATAGATTAACTCACGAATTGTGGAACGATCAAACAAGCAAGGCAGGTTATACGTACCGTTATGACAATATGGGCAATAGAGTTTCTGAAAAAGGATTGGGAACCTTTGCTCATATCGATAATAAATACCATTACAACTTATTAAATCAACTCACCAGATTAGAGTCAGGCGATGATGTAACAGACTTCAGTTATGACCTTAATGGCAATTTGCTCAGTGAAAAAAACAGCCAAAGTTCATTGAAACAATACACCTGGAACTGCAAAAACCAACTAACTGCCTGTAAAATCGCTGATAATACCATCTTCAAAGCCAAATACAGTGAACAGGGGTTTAAATATTTTACACAGGATGAATGTACTACAAAAATAGACCGATGGCTTGATGGAACTTCTATTCAAGAACGCACAACCAATAAAACCACCGACTTTATCTATGGCATTGGTCTCGGTGGAGGTATTGGCGGATTACTGTATAGCGCAGACAACGAAAACACCTTGACCTGTCACCACAGTAATTTACATGGACACTCGGTATTAAATACTAACCTCAAAGGTAATTTACAAGACACCATGAGCTATAGCGCTTTTGGACAAATGATTCATGAAAGTGAAAACAACGGTTTAAATCGCAAAGCTTTTACTAAAGAAAGAATCGATGTACTGGCTTTGGATTATCATGGAAAAAGGTATTATGATCCCCGCACAGGCAGATATATCAGCAGAGACCCATTAGGATTCGCTGACAGTATTAATAATTACCTATTTGTCAACAACAATCCTATTCATCATATTGACCAACAAGGCGAATGGTGGGATACCATTCAATTTGGATTAGACATACTTGGAGCCATTCCTGTGATTGGCTCGGTTGCCAGCGTGGTCAATGCTGGTATCAGTATTTGTCGAGGAGATATTCAAGGAGCCCTTACCAATATGGCAGGTG
>JAESTH010000257.1 GCA_016763695.1 Alcanivoracaceae bacterium | reverse complement strand
CTGAATATGACTATGAATTTCGTATTACCTTTGATGCTGAACTATATGGTACTCACACCTCAGACTTGTTTCCCAAAGATGATGTAAAAAAACGCAAACTTATTGATGGTTACACCATTATGGAAGTAAAATTTCGTAAACATGTACCTCCTTGGTTTCATAGAATAATGATAAAATACCAATTGAATAGGGTTTCCATTTCTAAATATTGTACGGGAATGGAAGCAACAAATTTAATCCAAAATTTAGATGATTAGAAATATAAAAACATGAAGATAATAACTTACAAGAAGAGAGCCTAATGGAAAATCAAATACTAGATGCCTTGAGTGGCAGTTTTAACTACTCAATAGTAGAAGTCATCATCAATAGCCTAGTTGCCTTTGTGCTAAGTATGGTTATTGCCTATACCTACAGAAAGACCCATCAGGGCTTGTCCTATTCACAGTCATTTGTATTGACTATTATTTTTATCACTATCATCATTGGTTTTGTAATGATGGTGATAGGCAATTCCTTAACTCGTGCTTTTGCATTGGTTGGTGCATTGAGCATTATTCGTTTTAGAACCGTGGTCAAAGACACCAAGGATACTGCTTATATATTCTGGGCACTGGCTGTTGGTATGGGCGCAGGTACTGGCAACTACTTTATTGCCTTGTATGCGACAATTTTTATGAGTTTAGTGGCGTGGATTTTGTATAAGTTTAATTTTGGGGTACAACGCTCCAGTGATTTTATCCTGCGCTTTTACTTTGATAAGAGTATAACCTCAGAAGACAGTTATGTTGACTATATCAATTCTCATTCAGACAACAATGCACTATTACACATGGAACCATCGGGTGATAATATAAAGCTATACATGACATTTGACGTATCACTAAAAGAAGAAACTGATATGAATAACTTCTTATCTGATTTCTCTAAAATTGACGGGATCAGTGAAGTGGTATTAGTGAGTGCAAAAAATGACATCACCTATTAATTTTTTATTACTATTATGCCTATTAAGTGTAGGTGCAAATGGTAAAGATAATTCAAAACACATCAACTACCAGCAGGATGGTAAGTACCGTATTGTTGCAGATATCCATTTGATAAATGAAGTTGATTATAAGAAAAAAGGTCATTATCAGATACTGGTAGAAATCCCAACAGGCAGTCGTGAAAAGTGGGAAGTAGACCATAAGACTGGACACATTGAGTGGGAGTTTAGAGATGGTAAGCCTAGGGAGGTGAAGTTTTTGGGTTATCCTGGTAATTATGGCTTTATTCCACAAACCTTAAGTGGTGATAATGATCCTCTGGACATCATTGTTTTATCTGAAAGTGCCCCGCGTGGTGCAGTATTACAAGTAAGAATTCTTGGTATGTTAGTACTCAGTGATGGTGGTGAAAGTGATAATAAAGTCATCGCGATTACAGATAATGGAGCTTTTAAAAAGATTGATACACTGGCAGAAATGTTAGTTAAAAGACCTAATGTTATCTCTATTGTCAGACAATGGTTTGAAGGGTATAAAGCCCCTGGCAAGATGATGTTTTTAGGTTATGAAGATAAAAACAAGACCCTTAAATATATTGAAAAAGCTCATGGAAACTGGCTGTCATACTATATTAAATAGAGAGTGATAACTTGTTATTTAATTCAATAGAGTTTATATTTTTCTTTCTACCAGTTACTTTTTTTATCTATTTTTATTTAAATACGAAACAGTATTTTAGGCTCTCAAAAATATTTTTGGTAGTTTCATCTTTATTTTTTTATAGTTGGTGGAATATTGTTTATTTGCCAATAATAATATTTTCAATGGTTTTTAATTTTGTTATTGGAAATATACTTAAAACGCAGGTTCCAATAGCCCTTGCGAAGGTAGTTATTTCTAAAAAAGTAATATTGACCATTGGTATTATTTCAAATTTAACATTATTGGGATACTTTAAGTATAGTGATTTTTTTATTCAAAATATCAATAATGCTTTTAGTACAAATATTGCTTTATTAAATTTAGCATTGCCATTGGCTATTTCGTTTTTTACCTTTCAACAGATTGCTTATTTAGTAGACAGTTATCGAACAGCAACAAAAGAATATGATTTTATTAATTATGCAGTTTTTGTTACTTTTTTTCCACAACTGATAGCTGGACCGATTGTACATCATAAAGAAATGATGCCACAATTTGCCAATAATATAAACAGCAAAATCAATTATGGAAATATTACCAGGGGGATTTATATTTTTTCCATTGGATTGTTTAAGAAGGTTATAATTGCTGATACTTTTGCAGTCTTTGCAACAGCAGGGTTTGATGTGGCTGAAACCTTAAGTTTTTTTGAGGCCTGGGCTACTTCATTATCTTATACCTTTCAGTTGTACTTTGATTTTAGTGGTTATACTGATATGGCAATTGGTTTGGCTCTCTTATTCAACATTACATTACCGATTAATTTTAATAGTCCCTATAAAGCCATAAATATTCAGGATTTCTGGAGAAGGTGGCATATAACCCTCAGTCGATTTTTGAGAGATTATATCTATATACCATTGGGTGGAAATAGAAAAGGAAGTTTTATTACCTATCAAAATCTAATGGCAACATTTATTATTGGCGGACTTTGGCATGGAGCAGCCTGGACTTTTGTCTTTTGGGGGTTTTTACACGGTTTGGCTATTTCCATACATAGGTTATGGATAAATTCGGGGTTGAGGTTATGGAACTGGCTGGCATGGTTTATCACTTTTAATTTTATTAATATCACATGGGTTTTCTTTAGAGCAGAAAACTGGGAGGATGTTAACAAAGTTTTAAATGGAATGTTTGCTATAGGTAAAGAAAAATATTTTGACCTATCCATAGAGTTTGTTGACAGTCTTTCTATGTGGTTCAATTACCCGATGTATGATTTATTACCTTATACAGTTCGAAAAACACGAGTGGATGAAATGGCTTTATTTTATTGTTTACTGTGTGTGTTTGCTGTTTTAATGTTTAATAATAGTAATACATATATTAAAGAAAAACCCATTTCCATAAAAATGATAGTTATTGCTACGCTGGTATTTTCTTTTCAATTATTCAATCTTATATTTCTACCACAGAAGTATTCCTTTATTTTAATTTTTAGACGATAAGTAAATGCACCAAAAAAAACCAGTTTTAATATTTGCCACTTTATCATTACTTATGATTGGACTATTACCAATAGCAAATTATATTAAAGATTCAGAAAATATTAATATTGAAAACATGTTTAATACTGATATTCTTGAATCCTATCGAAATTACTTTTTTTTTAAAATATTGAATAGATCATTAGTAAATAACAATGTAATAGTAGGCCAGGATGACTTTCTTTTTTTAGGGAACAAGCATAACTATATTATATCTAAAACTCAAAACATATATCCAAATAACCCAAAGGGAATAGAAAAATGGGTTAATAATTTAGCTCACTTACAGCAATGGTATGAGGATAAAGGTATAAAATTCATCATGGCAATAGTTCCAAATAAACACACTCTTTATAGTGATAAGCTCCCGGGCTGGGTTAGCAGAAAAAAACAAAATGTTACAGATGAAATAGTAAAGCTCTCAAATAGAAAAAATTTAAACTTGTTGGACTTAAGAAAGATATTATTAGCAAACAAACAGACATCAAATGAACTGTTATATTTTAAAACTGATTCTCACTGGAATGCATTGGGTGCATCAATAGGTTACCGCGAAATTATTAACTATTTAAATAAAAGATATCAACAAAAATACCAAATACCTGAATATACTTTTGTAATGAGAAATTCTGGGGGAAAGGGTTTATCGAGGTTGTTAAAAACTAATGATTTAATACCGAGTGATTTAGAAAGACAAGTATCGTATCGGTTTAAAGTAAATTATGAAATATGTCAGGGTAACATTGACAAAGAAACAAGCGAGCCCAAATCATGCCAAATCAGTAATAATACGGCTTTTAATATTCATAAGGGCTCACAATACAGTATAAATCAGCATGCTTTAAATAGTGATAGTGTTTTGTTTCTTTGTGACTCATTTTCGATGCAGAACTCCCGATTATTCAATGCAACATTTAATACTATCTGGGAGTTCCATTACAACCTGCTATTGGGTGGTAATTTATCAAGTTTTGTTGATAAACAACAACCACGAATAGTTATTTATCAAGTAGTCGAAAGGAGTTTATATAATAACTATTTTATAAATGAAAAATTAAATAATTAAAATATTACCAACGGTTTATTCGCTATTTAATTTTATCATCTGTTTCTAACTAATCTCACTAAATATGGCCTATCACGGCTAAAGAGAAAATCATTGCCATTGGAGAATAAAATTCTCCATGCATCCTCTGAATTTTTAGCATAAGGTGTAGAGCTCCAATAATACCAATTTTTAGTATTGGGAAAGATACTTTCATTTATTGATGGATCATTGCATGAGTAGTCAACAATGCTTCTTAGTTCTTTTATATTGGGAACACGCCAATTATCATAACCTGCAAATTGTGAGAATTCAGCTTCTTCAAGTGCTTCAGACCAAGTAAGGTGTTCTGAAACGCCATCACAATTTGAACCAGTTAATCCCTGACCGCATTGTTTCCACATAAGGTTGGTCTGTTGATCTATAACAGTTCCATCATCAAATACAATAAAAGTTGATTCCTGACTGGTCACAGGAACGGAATTTATACACGCTGCATAAGCGTTAAAACACGTTAAAAGCCCTAAAAAAAGACAGTAAAGTAGTTTTGACCTGGTTTTCATTTTTCTCTCCTTATTAGTCTAATGTGTGAAGAATTGGATTTATTAATGATAAGATCATGCCCAGTAGCAAAATTAATAATCCAGGCATGGGTAGAAAACAAAACACCATCAAATACACGAACACGAGTACTTGCTGACCAGTATTGAGAATTAACGGTATTTGGGAAGAAGTTTGCATCAATTGAAGGGTTGAAAACAGCATAGTTCACAATTGATGACAGCTCGTTTACATTGGGTAGTATCCAGTCATCGGCACCGCATAAACCCTGTGAATTGACCCGGTTAACATAGGCTTCACTATTACAAAAAGTGGAAGAATCATTGCCATCATAACCAAAACAAAGGTTTCGATTTGAATTATTATCCCCCTCATTTTCACCATTCGTATCGGAGTTAGTATTGTACCAACTGAAAAGGTCATTATTATGATGTAAACCAAAAGTGGTTTTATTTTCCCAGATGATTCCAGTTACATTATCCTTAATACATGACCATTGCGCTGCATCAATTGCTAAGGCAAGACCATCAGCATCAAGTTTGGTGAAACTGAAACCAGCATGCCCGTCAGAGTCATCATTATTACTGACATCACGTCCTTCATGACAATCTTGAGGGGCAAAAATATTGCTTGTACATGATGTATTATTACCAATAGGGGTATCGCCCGCCCAGGTAACACCAGTATCATTTAATTCAAAAGTATCAGCTAAAATATAGGGGTCTTCAAATGAGTTTTTAAAAATATCATCTGTATATAAAACATAAACCCCCATATCTGAAAAATAAGTAACATCACTATAATTCGAACTTGATCCACCCCAGATAATCATCTCTGTTCCTGTCCAAACGGCTGTGTGCAAAGATCTTGCAAAAGGTCGATTTACATTTGAAATTTGTTGCCACGAATCAGTTTCAGGATAATACATATATCCTGTACTTCTAGATGTTAAAAAATCCTCAAGACCATAAAAACCACCTCCCCAAAGTATCATTTCCTTTCCTGTCCATATGGCTTTATGCCCTGTTGTATGACCAGGAGAGTTAATCATTGAGGTCTGTAACCACGTATTTGTTTCTGGGTTATATCTTCCTCCAGAGTTAAAGGAAGTCTGAATAATTGACCCACCCCATATGATCATTTCTTCACCTGTCCAGATAACACTGTATCCATAATTTCGCCAATGATCAATACCAAAAATAGCCATAGTCCGCCAGGTATTTGTTTCTGGATTATATATACCACCAGTATCTAGCCAGTCAGTGCCAGAAGCGCTTCCTTTCCAAATAATCATTTCTGAACCTGTCCAGAGCGAGGTGTGACTGTTTCTGGCCGTTGGAGCATTGATTGCATTGATTTCCGCCCAGGTATCAGATATTGGGTTATATTTAAATCCTGAGTTTAAATCAACAGGGTTACTTACATTTCCATTTTGTCCACCCCAGATAATTATATTATCTCCCGTCCAGATACTTGAAGCGCGTCTCCTGCCTGTGGCAGCATTAATTGTTGACATTTCATTCCATGTGTCGGTAAATGGGTTATATTTACTGCCATTGTTATAATACGTAACGTTGCCATTGCCATCAATTGCGTTATATCCTCCCCACACGACCAATTCCGTACCTGTCCAATCAATTATTTGTGATGTTCTTCTTTGTGGGGCTGATAGTGTACTGGTTGCTTCCCAACTGTCTGTGGTTGGATTATACTTGCCTCCAGTATTAAAAAAATTGGAGTAACTGGTGTCGCCTCCCCATATTAGCATTTCCGTACCTGTCCAAAAGGCAACATGCCGTGCTCTTGCTTCTGGTTCATTTGGCAAGGGAGTCGGATCTATTTGTTTCCAGATATTGCCCTCAATATTGTTAGAATATCCTTTGACAGAAATAATTTTAGGCAATGTTAATGAAGCAATCAATCGATTTATACTGCCTTTTTTTAAGTTGGTTTTTGTGCTAAGCCACCATTCGTCAAAACTGTTTTTCGCTTGCGCTTTTTCTATTTTTGCAAAATAGTTTCTCATTTCATTAGCAACTAAATATGGTCTGGAAATACATTCTGCAATTGTATTAGGATTGTTATCTAAGGCTTGAAATAAAGTTTGAAGCTTTTCTGGCTGTTTTGTATTTTTTGCCATCCGCTTAAGGTCAGCCTGTAACATGGCTTGATTGATTTTTTTAGCAGATAATTCAAATAATGCGACTTCCATTTGCATATTGTTTTTTACTTTATTGGCGATATGTTCATCACTGATAATTTCTGATCTGAGTGGTTTCGCTTTTTTATTTTCTTTTGGCCATGTCTTTTGTGACCACCTGAGATCTTCAATTTTTGTCTGACAGGCTATCCGATTTTGCAGATATTGATCTGCATTTAATTTTGACCAATTGTCTTTATAGAGCGAATTGGCAAATACTTGAGTATGAATAAATATCAAAAACATACTTATTATATAATTATTGGTCTTAGTCATTAATTTTTTCCTTAATCTCTTATTGACTGGACATTTTAGTTTTAAGTAGGTAAAAATTTCGTTATTTTTGTGTTAATATTTTATTATTTTTTTGATAAAGAAAATCTGTCACAGTTCCATCGACACCTTGAGATTGTAATTTATTAAATTTTTCTACCTTGTTTACTATGAGGGCGTAAACAAAAGTATCAGTATTACCAATTTCATTTAGAATAGCATCAAAGTTTTTTCTTTTGGGCTTTATCGTAATGGCAAATAGTTTATTATTTTTAATAAAATCTAATAATTCCTCAGTAGCAAGTCGTGTATTATACATGGCAAAAATAATGTTTTTGAAATCTAGTTCTTTAATTTTTTGATAATTTTTTGGGTGATATACTTGAGGAATAATTCGGTTAAATGGATCATCAATAGTTTTGAGCATTTTCTTTAGTCCTTTGAGATTATCCTTTTTAATATCTGCAACCAAAATGGCTTCAGGGTGATTGAGCATCCATTTAGCAAACTGTTTTAATGACAATTGAGTTTGATCAAAACTCATTTTCATATTTAAAAATTGTGCTTCTGTTGGAGCTATTTGGGTATTATTTCCAAATAAGCGGTTGTAGGACAGTTTCCAATCGTGAATCAGTACCAGCTCATCATCTTGAGTCCAGCTGAAATCAACCTCAAAATATCTATGCCCCAGTTCATAATTATAATTGAGCGTTTCCAGAGAATTAAGATAAGTTAAACCATTGATACCACCACTGGCATGCGCAATAAAAAGAGGCCTATATATGTGCTTTTTTGGTTTTATTTCCTGAAAAATAAAGTAGCTGAAAATCACCATTAAAATGGCTAAAGGTATTAACTTATTGATTAAATTTATTTTTTTCATTTATCGAGTATTGATTTAATGGCCTGTTTAGCCGCATCAAAGGAAAAATAACTCTGCACATTGGCTAAACCACCTTGAGAAACTGTATTCCATATTTTTTCATCCTGATAGAGGCGAACAACTTGTTGTGCAAATTGTTCAGGTGTTTCAGCCATTAGTACATCTACTCCTTCCTGAGTAAACATGCCTTCTACGGCTACTTTGGTTCCTACTACTGGCTGACCATAGCTCATACTCATATTGACCTTGCCTTTAACTCCTGCTCCATAACGCAAAGGTGCAACGGCAATACGAATATCATCCATATAGGGTTCTATGTCTTCAACAAAGCCGTGGAAGATAATATTGTCGGTTGCCATTTCCTGAATGTGTTTGGGGGCTTTGGAACCAACGATATGGAATTTTAACTCAGGTAATTCTTGTGCTATCAAAGGAAATATCTCTGCCACAAACCATTCAATGGCATCAACATTAGGCGTATGTTGATAACCGCCGATAAACATGATGTCTTTACGTTGTTTATAGGCTTTTCTACAACCGTAAATTTCATGGATATTGGTTAGAACTTTGACCTGTGTGTTGGGTAATTCTTCTGCCAGTACTTCAACTTCATAGGGACTGACAACTAGAGTCGTATCACAGGCTTTGGCAACGGCTAATTCTTTTTCTCTGGTGGCTTCGGCAATTTTGGCTAGGCTGGTATCGTTTTCTAGCTCTGCCATGCGCCGTTCTCGCACATAATGCAGGTCAACGGTATCGAAGATGATTTGTGCCTTTGGACAATATTCACGGATAAAGGGCATGACAGGTTCTGCTACATAATAACGACTGAGTATGACCGCATCCAAAAACTGGCCTTTTTGTTTAAGATAATCAACAGGGTTGCTAATAAAAGGAGTGTAAATACATTCTACTCCTAATTGTTGTAATGCTTGGGTGTATTTTTTATTATGGCTGAGGTTTTCAGGCATAAAAATCACATGGTAGTTTAGCTCTTTGAGTATTTTGATTAAGTTAATCATGCGTAAAGAGCCAGAATCCTGATCTGGGGTAGGCGTACAGGCATCAAAGATAAGGATTCTTTTTGGTTGTCCATGAATACGACACAACTCAATATCTGTGCCAGATTTTTGTTGTTTGGTGAGTTGTTTGGCCCATTTTTCTTTAAACTTGGTTTGATTGATAACCTGGTACTTTTTCATACCCGCAGTCAAGTCGGTGCCAGATGATATGCCTTCAAAGTGGGTGATTTTAGAAGCGGGTTGATAATAGACTTTTTTACCAATATTTCGTACTGCAAAAGCCAAATCGGTGTCTTCATAATAAGCTGGTTTATATCTTTCGTCAAAATAACCCAGTTGGATGAATAGTTTGTTACTAATAAGAATACTAGCGCCAGAGCAATAATCGACTTCGCGTATATGATTGTACCAGGGTTCATCTGGTTTGCCTAATCTGCCATAGTTCCAGCCACTGGCATCTGCAAATACGATACCACCGGCTTCTTGCAGCTGGTTATCTGGATAGACCAGTTTACTGCCAACTAATCCAGCATCAGGATAGTTATTAAAGACATCACATAAGGCATCTAACCAGTTGTTATAAACAACAGTATCATTGTTGAGAAACATTAAGTATTGTCCTTTTGCTAGTTTTGCTCCAGTATTGCAAGATTCTATAAATCCACCATTCTGTTTTTGCCTTTGGTAGGTGATTCCTGAGATGTTTTTTATTAAGGTTTCCGTTTCATCAGAGGAAAAATCATCAACTACGATGACTTCAAAACTGCATTCATCCTGTAATGCTGCAATAGATTTTAAGCAATTATATGTGTGTTCAAAATGGTTATAAACCGGGATGATGATTGAAACAGTTGGTTTATTAGCGGTATTGATTTTAAGGGTTTCAAAGTTATGACTAATTTCTACCACCTTTTCTTTAAGCACTTGTGTTTGTGATTTGTTTAACTTGCCTTTAACAATACTTACTGTACCTGCAAAACCGCGGGTTTTTAAACTCCGAATCGCTCTGGATGGAAAGGTTTTTAATTGTGCCCAACGAAATTTAATGGCATTGCGCTTGTGTCTGGCCCAGGTGGTAAATTTTCTCATTGGTTTGGTTATTCTCCAGGAGCGGCTGTTGTAAACGGATGATAGTTCGTGGTCTGACAATGACAGTTGTTGTTCAACTTTTTCTTTTTTAAATTGAGTTTCGTATAAATCGACTTCTGTCTGTTGTAGTTGTTTATGGGTATCCTCGTATTTTTTGTAAGTGGTTTCATATTGGGCATTGAGTGACTTAATACCATTGTTAAGTTCATTAATTTCTGATTCCAGTCTTGATGTTTCGTGTTTGAAAACCTCGCCGAGTTGTTCAATTTCAGCAGTCATTCTTGAGGTTTCTTTTTGTAAAGTCTGCTTTAAATACTTGGCTTCCTGTCGTTCTAGCTTTATGTTTTCATCAGCACTTTTCAGCTCTTTGGTTAGCTTTTGCCCCCATGTGGTTCTTACTTCAAGTGTATTTTGCGTTTGTTTTAAGTTTTTTGTTAAACTCAGTTTCTGCTTGTTTAAATACTGTAATTCTTTTGCCCAGATATTATTGCTATTGGTATGTGCCTGCAGTTTATAATCACTATCCTTGAGGGGCATTAATAATTGTTGATATTGGTTTATTTCATCAGTAAATTGCTGAAAATCAAGTTGCTTGAGGTGGTTTCTTATTACCCTGATCTTATCAGGATTTTGTCTTAAATCGCGGATTGTATTGGCTATGGACTGGCTGCTATTTTCACATAAAAAGCCTGTTTCACCATCAATAATACGTTCTTTTAAGGCGCCAAATGTGGTGCTTATGGTGCAGATGCCTGCTTGCTGTAATTCCGATAGTGTATAGTTAAAGGTCTCGGATGTTTGTGAAGTTATTAAGGCCACATCAGCTTCGGTATCATCTAACAATTGTTGTAGCTCATTATTTTTATAATCCATAACTACGGTGATATTATTGGTATTCAGGTACTTTTTACCTTCATTACCTGCACCAATTAAGACAAAATGGTAGTCTCCCCCTAGTTCTTGCATTACTTCTTCTAGCAGTGCCTGTCCTTTTGGCGGGTTAATTCTGCCTAATACTAAAATTTGAAATGTTGTGGCTTTTTTCTGGTAGTTTAATGGTCGTAATGGCTCAATGGCATGTGGAATGATAGTCACATCTTTAAATGCTGAGGCATCAATTTTACTTAAATTATCAACAACTGACTGACTTGGGGCGATGAGTTTAATATTTTTATTTTGGTAAGTTTCATGTAAATGTTTGCGCCATTGCAGGTATTGTTGTTTTGAGATTAAACCAAAGGGCTCATTTTCAGTTTGAGCCAATGCTTTGTCTATGGCTTCTGCATCAACAATATCCTGTTCTAAATCGGCAATTAAACTGGGCCAGGAGGGGAAATAATCATGTAAAACACGCAGGGTTGCAAGTTTTGTTTGTAAGCATTCCATGCTGTGACCAATTAAACTGGAGACCACGATTTGTTGTATCTGGAACTGGGTTATTATTGAATCCAAAATCTGTTTGTATTCTGCATGTGAGGTACAAGTGGCCTTTATTGGAGCCTGTAAATCAAAGTGCCTGATGACGATACCATCGGTTTGGGGAAAATACAAGGACAGAGATTCTCCATGGCTTTGTCGGTATAACTCTCCATTTGAGGATAATATTAAATGCTGGTGGCTTTTTTCATGCTGACAATAATCGTTAATCCACTGGTGAACACCCCCTCCCCAGCCCATACAAATGTGCAACATGACTGGTTTTTTATCTAATATCGGGTAATTGTTAAAACCTCCGTTAAAATCAACAGGTGCTTTTGAATACTTTCTTAATTGCCACTGTAAAGCCGCCAAGGGATGTGCGGGTAATGGTTTTTGATTACCAATATCAATAATATCGGTCAACTTTATGCTTTTTACCTGGTGTGACTGAGCCAATAAATTATTACAGGCAACAAAAGGTGTTTTGTGCAATGTCTGCAAAATATTATTATCACGCACAATAAAACATTCTGGATTTATTTGATCGCAGAATATGCTTGCAGGGGATTGCAATAGAAAAATTAAGTGATCAAGCTCAGCTACCGTGCCTTTAAATTCACTGCCAACAGCCAGTGGAGAAAGGGTATTAACATGACAACTTAATGCAGAACAGAGTTGTACTTGTGCATTCTGATTCAATACTTGTTCTAGCCTTTCAAACCATAACGGCGGCAATTGCACTTGCGCATCAATAATAACAATGGGTATATTGCTTGTGGTTGCAGCAATAATAGCTTCACGCAAATCTTGAGTGAAGTGTTTTTGCGCAAAAAAACAGCTCTGAAACCGGTCTTTATTAATATTGTTTACTACTGTTTTTTTATTGGCATTATATATCGCCAGATAAGGTTTAAGGTTTTCCATTTGCGGATTATATCAAAACTATAATAAAGAGGTATATTCATAACTAAAATCAGTGGGAATGTAACCCACATTGACTCTTTTTTCCTATTAAACTCACTCAATAGAGCAACTATTAAGTGGTATTTAATAGTTACTAAAGCATATGATTAAGGGATAGGTAAAATATTTCAGGCGTTGTACGGCGTGAGTTACCCGCTGGTTTTTTACTAAAGATCAGTAATTTTCTGGACTATCTGGAATCCAGACAAAACGATTATGATAATTTATTATTCACCAATCAAATATTTGTACACCAGGCGAAAGGTCTTGGAGTTTTGAGTAAGGACGATGCCCTGGAGTACGGTGTAACGGCACCAAATCTACCTGCCTACGGTTGAGCTTTTGATGTCAGGTGTGATGATCCCTATTTAATATTGCTTAATTTTCCATATGCTGCAAAAGAGCATAATAAACGCCATCAACCACTTTGGCCATGCGGTTGTAATCTAATTTATCAGCCGTATCATCTTGGCTATGGTAGTTTTTATTTCGGTTGAATGCAGTATCGGAAACCATGATAGCAGGGTAGTCGAATTGCCAATAATTTAAATGATCAGAAAAATCTATACCAGTGACCATTGAAGGTGCATTAATAGAATAAACGGGTAAGTCGGTGCTGCTGCGCATGGATTTTTTGAAGAATCGGGTCAGTCCAATTTGTGATAAATTACCAACAAGGCTGATAAAATTACCTTTATCCGAATACAAGTGCTTCATGCCTTTTACAGGGTAATCTTGACTATTTTCTTCATCACTAAAATAGCCAATCATTTCCAGACTGAGCATTAATTCAACATTGACATCGTTATTTTTCAAGCTTTGTGCATGGACAAAACTACCCATGTGTTCACTTCTGAAATAAGGTGGCTCTTCCAGAGTATAGGCCACCAGTTGTATATCACAAGCTGGTTGCGATTGAGCAAATAAGTTTGTAAGTTCGATGATACCAGCGACACCACTGCTATTATCATCAGCCCCAGCAAACCCAGAATAGGTATCATAATGTGCACCAATTACATAAGTCCCACAATTGTTATTGCTTCCTGAATATTCAACGATGATATTTTTATGGGTATCACCCATCACATCATAATATTGATAGCTGACCTTATCACCGAATTGAGATAACTGCTCAAATATATATTCGGCCTTCACGTCTAACAAATTCGCCATGGCTGTTTTCTGTGGAATGGTCTCTGACAGCATATAAACATGTTTTTTAAGGTTTGCTATGCTGCTAATTGCCTGCTGGGGATGCCTCTTACTAAATACCGGCTGTGTAACTAATATGGCAATGATAATAAACATCGCCAATAATAATAAGATTATTCGGATAGCAGTTTTTAAAAGTTTATTTCTTATAGTCTGCATTCTGTCAATGTTTCTACAAGAGATAGTTTGCCATCGAGACTTAACGACAGGTGGAAGCCAAACACATCAATGGCGCGCGCCAGCGAGGTCAGGCGTACATCGGCCAGCGCCTCACCGTGGTGCGCCGCCAGCGAATCGATAACGATCTGGATGTCCGCACGCAGTTCTTCTGCGTTCGCGTAAGCCGGCGCGGGGCCCACGGCGTGGCGGCCAGCATCCTGGCCGGTCAGTTCGCGGCAGGTGGCGGCCAGCCGTG
>JAESTH010000256.1 GCA_016763695.1 Alcanivoracaceae bacterium | reverse complement strand
GCATCACCGCCATGTCCATGAAAAGTATGCCCCTCAAATTGCCAGCTATAGTTGGCTAGTCCATAACCATATTGCAAGCCACTTTGGGCAGCCAGACTTGTTTGCGGGGTTTCCATGCGAACAAGGGCTGCTGGACTTAAGAAGTGTTGGCCATTTACCGTGCCTTTATTTAATAACATCTGTAAAAACTGAATGATATCGGCTGTATCGGTATTGATGGCTGCGAAGGGCCGGTAGATATTGTGCCAGTAGGGGATGACGGTCTTGCCATCGGTATTGTATCCTGTCATCAATCGACTTTTCACTTTTCCAGTCAACAGCAGGCTGGATGATTTCATGCCCAGCGGTATAAAAACGTACTTATCCATCAGTTGTTCGTAGCTTTTAACATCGCCTTGCTCTGAGGTGGCTTTTTCCAATGCCAATCCCAACATGCCTGCACCCACATTGCTGTAGGATGAATGCAAGCCTGGTTGCCAGCGGGTTTTGTGCTGGTCTTTTCTTAAGGACAATGCCTGCTCAATACTGATGGGTTTGCTATCATTATAGTCCCATTCTGCCTTGGATAAATCGGCTAGACCTGCGGTGTGTTCCAGCAATTGTTCTAGGCTGATTTCGGTATCGGCATAGCAGTTATTGATATGTTGTTTTTTAGTATAATGACGCATGGACTTTTTTAAATCAATCAGTCCTTTTTGCTGCATCCTCAATGCCAGTAATGCCGCAAATGATTTGCTGATTGAGCCAATACGAAACATTTGGTCTGCACTCATTGCTTGTGAGTTTTGCCAACTGCTAGTCCCCAAACGTTGATTGATTAAGGTATTTTGTTTATCAAGCAATAATACCACTGCGCCGCTGATGTGGTTGTTGACTCTTATCAGCTCTATCTGTTTAATTAAATTGTTTATCTGGTTTTCTTTGGCAAAACAACTCAAACTAAATGCACACAACAAGACGACTGTAGCAAGGTGTTTTTTAGCATTGTGTTTGAGAAATTTGAAATTTATAGGTAATATCATGATTAATTTTAGAATTTCCGCATAAAAGAGTAAAGGTATCAAAGAAGAGAACAATAACCAAATAAATCTTTCATAATGTATCAAGGAAAGCCTGCTAGGAGCTTGTCTTATATTAATATCTGCAACTAATTCCTATTATTCAGGTCTTATTAAGCTTACAAAACGCTGATTTGATGAAATTATGATTAAGAAAAGCCATGTTATTATTTTTAGTCTATTGACCTTGGTCAGTTTGACCGTTTGTAGTGCTGAAAAACAGCAATATGAGGTTAAGGTAGATCATTTAAAAAAGCAGTTACAGGTTAAGTTGTGTTTTGATGATGCTCCTGATTATTTATATGCCACCTCAGATAATGCTGAAAAATTAGTCAGTCATATTTATTGGACGAAAAACTCTGTACAGAAACAAATAAGGCAAAGACGGGGTTATATTGATTTACCCGATGGTGAATCAGGCTGCCTGTCTTATCGGGTTAATGCAAAACTCAATCGCGGGCGGTTAAGCTCCTCTAAATTTGCCTTACAACACCCCAATGATTCCATATTATCTATCGGCTCCTGGTTGTGGAAAAGCTCCACTTACAATCGCTCGTCACAGTCATCTATAAAATTTCTACACAAATCAGGAATTAATATTTCTACCCCTTGGTCATTAATCTCAAGATCGGCAACAACAACTGAGTTTTTGATTAAATATACCCCTGATAGCTGGGTGGGTTATGTGGCTTTTGGACAGTTTGAAATCGAGCATTTAAATTTGCAAAACAGTCATTTGCGCTTGGCCTTGATTAATGGCAACAATAGTTATAACAAACAAAGTATTATTGACTGGATTAAACAAATGGCTGATGCAGTGGCTGTTATTGGTGATGATTTCCCCATCAAAGAAGCCCAGGTTATGGTGATATTATTGACTGGCAGCCGTGGTGCAGTGCCCTGGGGGCAGGTTAATAGAGCTGGTGGCTCAGGTGTGTTGTTTATTGCTAATCCTGCAAGTTCTCATGCTGATTTAATTGCCGATTGGACTGCCGCTCATGAGTTTAGTCATTTATTATTACCCTATACGCCTGATGATCGCTGGCTGTCTGAGGGTTTTGCCAGTTATCATCAAAATATTTCCCGTGCCCGAACTGGGCTATTGGATGAAAAAACCACTTGGGAAAAACTTTTGGCAGGTTTTGAGCGAGGCCGCAAAGCTGCGGGTCAGTATAATGCTCCTGCCTTGGAGTCTGCCAGCATGAAGCACTTGATGCAAATGTATTGGGGAGGTGCTGTTATTGCCTTAAAGGCCGATGTGGCTCTACAGGAACAGACCAATGGCAAGGTAACTTTATCCATTGCGCTGGATAAGTTAAATGATTGCTGCCTGGAAACAGGCCAGGAATGGAGTGCCAAAGAAACTTTTTCACGCCTGGACAGAATCACCGGAACCCATGTTTTTATGCAGCTTTATCGTCAGGAGGTACAGGTCAACAGTTATCCAAAATATCAGAATTTATTAAAGGAACTGGGTGTTTTGCAAAACCGTTATGGCCAAATATATCTTGATGACCGTGCCAAAAAGGCTCATCTGAGAAAGAAGATCATTAATGGCTAAGACAATAAAAAAAGCCCCAATAAATGGGGCTTTTTTATTTGACTGTAACGACTTATCTTCTTGAATAAGTAAAACCTAGCTGATATTGGTCCATTTCAATTGAAAGAGTCTGACCTGGGTCAAATGGGTTTTGGCCACTGACTTTGTCGCCTTTGCCATACATAAATGACATGGTAATCTCAGATTTATCTGATAACTCTTTAGTAAAACCAGCAGTGAAATGATCTTCTATAACAGCTGGTGCCAAGATATTGAAAATGACTTCGGATGAATCTATAGGCTGGCTGGTAACACTGTAACCAACTCTAAATGTCCAGACGTCATTTTGTTGCCACTCGTATCCGAGTTTAACGATTGACATATCGTTCCAACCAAATCCAAAACCATTACTGCCACCGCCACAACCAGAACCTGATGCCTCTGCTGGGCCACCAAATAGCACAGAATTTAAGGCATCCAGACATTGACCGCTGGTTAATGGATCAATACCATTACCAATAGATTTAACATCATTGTATTTGATTCTTTGGAAATCCAGTACAAATACACCCTTTGTACCAACATCGGCAGAAATACCAACTGTCCAGGTTTCAGGAATATCAAAATCACCATTTTCAGCAAACAAACCACGATATTCATCAAATTCGCTCATTTTTATTGTCGACTGATAAGACCCTGCCAGTCTGAGCCCATCTTGAATTTCGCTATTAAAACCAAGTTTAAAACCAAAACCAGTCGATGTTGCATAACCATTGCGTCTAAGCACTTCACCAGTTGCAGGATCAAAAACTTGATCTGTTAAGTGATTAGGATCCAGTGTCACACCACCAAAATTTCTCAAACCAGTTGCTTTAAATCTTTGGAATGCACCAATCACCCCAAAGCCAATAGAAGAATTTTCCCCTACTTTCATAGAATAAGTTGGCACCACAAATAATTGCATTAAATCAACACCAGTAGTGCCACCACCAAATAAACCTGGAGCAGTGACAATTGTGCCTGTACCTGGATTGAAAACATTTGCTGTACCGCCCTGATATTCGGTGTTCATACCGCCATTACCGTAGACCATTACCCCAAATGAAGAACGATCTGTTAACATTTTGTTCCAACCAAAACTAGGGATAGGAAACAGCTGATTGTCTGATTTAATTCTATCTGGACCCAGTGAAAAAGGCAGCTGGCATGCTGATTGCCCAGGTGCACTACAACTGGGAATAACACCAATCGGTGCAAATCCAGATGGTAAAGCGGGATTACCTTTGGATTCATAAGTACGATCAGGGTTAAATAAGTTGATGCCTAAATCCCAACGATCGCCTGCAAACACCATATTAGCTGGGTTTGTTGCACCAGCTAATGCATCGATATCTTTGACTTTAGCAACACCAGCGCCTGCCAAGCCAGCTTCTTTTTGAGAGTAGGCATGCGAAAAATAGCCATTGGTCGCGGATGCCGAGCCTGCCATGGTTAATGAAACGGCAATGGCTGCCGCCAAAAGCGTTTTATTGTTAAATTTTGTCATTCAATGAATCCCCTGTATAAAATAAGTTAAGATAACGTTAAATGCTAACTTAGCTCAGGCATTTTGTAAACGAATTGCACCATATATTAGCTAAATATAATTTAGATAGGTCTAAATTAGTATTTATTAATATAAAAGAGTGAGAAACCCATACTTTTTGTAACTACTACCCCGTCATTTCTGCCTTTGCGGGAATAACGGGGTGACTAGTTGCATTTTTTTCATTGTTAGCCTTGAAATTTCCACAAAAAAGCTCAAAATTAACAGTCATATAACATTAATATAAGAATATGTCAGACAAAGATTTATCATGGGACAACCAATCACTGGTTTTCGATGAAACAGAACAACAGATCAAAGAACCTTCTATGTATAAGGTTTTAATCATTAATGATGACTTTACTCCAATGGATTTCGTCATTGATGTTTTGGTTCGATTTTTTAGAATGGATGAAGAACGTGCAACTCAGGTAATGATGCATGTGCATACACGCGGTAAAGGCTTATGTGGAATTTTTACCCATGAAATTGCTGAAACCAAGATGATGCAGGTTAATCACTATGCCAAGGATAGTTCACACCCGTTACTTTGTATTATGGAGTCAGTCTAATGCTTGATAAAGAACTAGACCAATGTATTGGTAAAATCTATCAACTTGCTGTGTTTAACAGACATGAGTTTCTTACTATGGAACACCTGATGCTGGGGTTGTTGACAAACTCTTCTGTACTTAGCGTTTTAAATGATGTTGTTTGTGATGTGCCACTGCTTAAGTCGGAGCTACAAATAAACATTGAACAACACGTGGACAACCTGCCTAAAGACATAGAGGTTGCTCCTCAGCCAACCACCGCATTTCAACGAGTTATGCAAAGAGCTATATATTCTGCGCAATCGGCCGAAGTACCAATGGTCACTGGTGACAGGGTGCTTGTTGCCTTTTTCGAAGAACCCGAGTCTCAGGTTGTCTATTTATTTGCCAAACAGGGTATTGAACGGTTTGACATTGTCAGCAGTGTTGCCCATGGCAGTAACTCTTCGGTAGAAGAATATGACAGCGGTGTTAACAATGAAGCACAGCAAAGTGAAAGTAAAGACAAGGCTGAGCAATATTTAATTAACCTCAATCAAAAAGCCAAAGATGGTTTAATCGATCCATTGATAGGCAGACATGCAGAATTAGAGCGAGTCATTCAGATATTGCTTAGAAGAAGTAAAAACAACCCACTATTGGTTGGAGAACCAGGTGTAGGTAAAACAGCAATAGCTGCTGGATTGGCGAAACGTATAGTTGATAAGAAGTGCCTGAACTTATTCAGGATGCAGTGGTTTTGTCTTTGGATTTAGGCAATTTACTAGCGGGTACAAAGTACCGAGGTGACTTTGAAAAGCGCATGAAGAAAGTTATCAAATATGTGCAGAGTATTCCACATTCTATTTTATTTATTGATGAAATACACACCATTATTGGTGCAGGTTCTGTTTCTGGCGGCACTATGGATGCATCAAATATGCTCAAGCCCGCACTTGGAGCTGGAGAGCTCAGGTGTATAGGCGCAACCACAGCACAGGAAGCCAGAACGGTTTTTGACAAAGATCGTGCTCTGGCCAGGCGCTTTCAGAAAGTGGACATCCTTGAGCCTAGCATTCATGAAACCATAGAAATTTTACAGGGTTTGAAATCTGTGTTTGAAAAACATCATCAGGTGACCTACAGTAATGAATCCATAGTTGAGGCCGTTAAGCTGACCTCTCGTTATCTGAATGAGAAGTTTTTACCCGATAAAGCTATTGATGCCATTGATGAAGCTGGCTCATGGCATCGCATTAAAGACTTACAGGAAAACCCAATCAATGCATCCGATATTCGCAGAGTGGTTGCATCCATGGCAAAAATCCCCTTGAACGATCTCAATGGTGATGATATTCAACGCTTGCAATCAATTGAGAGAAATCTAAAAATGGTGATCTTTGGTCAAGATGAAGCCATTAATACTTTATCAACCGCGATCAAAATGTCCAGAGCAGGCATGGCAAAAGCCGACCAACCAATTGCCAATCTTTTATTTGCAGGTCCAACTGGGGTTGGCAAAACCGAGGTTGTCAAGCAACTGTCGCGGATATTGGGCCTCAAGCTATTGCGTTTTGATATGTCAGAATACATGGAGGCACATAGTGTCTCAAAATTAATCGGCTCTCCACCTGGCTATGTGGGTCATGAAGATGGTGGATTATTGACTGATAAGGTCCACCAGAACCCGCATTCAATTGTGTTATTGGATGAAATTGAAAAGGCACATCCCGATATTTTCAATGTACTGTTACAAGTCATGGACAGAGGTACACTTACCGACTCCAATGGGCGCGAATCTGACTTTAGAAATATTTTATTAATCATGACTACCAATGCAGGCGCTCAGGAACAGTCCCGTGAATCCATGGGCTTTACCGAACAGGACAACTCCAGTGATTCAACTCAGGCCATCAAAAGACTGTTCAGTCCTGAGTTTAGAAATCGTTTGGATTCAACCATCCAGTTTGCAAACCTCAAATCTTCACATGTATTAAAAATAGTCGATAAAATCATTATCGAACTCGAAGCTCAAATGGCTGACAAACAGATAAAATTTGAGTTGAGCCTCTTAACAAAACAGTGGCTGGTTGATAAGGGTTATGATAAGAACATGGGAGCAAGACCCATGCATAGAGCCATTGAAAAACACATCAAAAAACCCATTGTTGATGAAATTTTATTTGGCAAACTTATCCATGGTGGTGTTGTAAAGGTAGATGTGATTGATAACAAACTCAGTTTCACAATAAATAGTCAACTGCCATTATTAACCAGCAACTCTCAAAAAGACAAGAAGGAAAAAACAGACCCGTAATAGTTGCAATAATAGGTTGCAATAATAGGTGAAATTGTCGGGTGGGTAGTTCCCACCCCTCAACTGTTATTTCTTGCGAAAGGTAATACGACCTTTTGACAAATCATAAGGGGTCAATTCAACTGTGACGGTGTCACCAGTTAATATACGAATATAATGCTTACGCATACGACCAGAGATATGAGCCGTTACTACGTGACCATTTTCTAGTTCTACTCTGAACATTGTATTAGGTAAAGTTTCTTTTACTTTGCCTTCAAATTCAATTACATCTTCTTTTGCCATAATTTCCTGTGGATAAATAAATCGTGGCGAATTTTAGCAGATAAACCTGAACATTTCATTAACCACCAATGTTAATGTTACTTTATTTGTCATTCAAACACTAATATGCGGCAAATACTTCTTAAATTCACGTATGGGTATTAACTCGGCCCCAAGTGATTGCAAATGGTCACTGTGAGCCTGACAGTCAAGAATTTGGTAATTGTTTTTAATCAGGTATTGACACAGCTCAAACAGCGCAAATTTTGAACCGTTGGTCTGTAGACTAAACATCGACTCGCCATAAAAAATATTCCCCAGTGCAACTCCGTAAATGCCGCCAGCCAATTTGCCATCGATATCAATTTCCAGGCAATGTGCCTGCCCATTTTTGTGTAATTTAATATAAGCCTGTTTCATCTCTTTGGTTATCCATGTCCCCAGCTCATTCTTTCTGGTTTGGGCACAGGCATTGATCACAGCCTTAAAGTCTCTGTCAAAATAAACTTGATAGTCGGTTTTTTTCATGGCACGTTTGAAACTGCGAGAACGGTGAAATTTCTCTGGGAACAGTACCATGCGGGGATTTGGCGACCACCATAATATCGGTTCTTTAGCAGAAAACCAGGGGAAAATCCCCAAGGCATAGGCTTTGATCAAGGTTTCCACCTCTAAATCACCACCAAAAGCAAGTAAGCCCTCTGGCTCGCGTAACGCCTCTTCAATTGGCGGGAAATTATTTTTCCCATCCATACTTGGCAAGTAAAATCTCATCACAAACTACACCACCATTTCCGTAGAAACAGAAATGGTGGTGGTTGCTACCATTATATTATTATTGCGCATCCAGATAACGTTCTGCATCCAGAGCAGCCATACAACCGGTACCTGCAGAAGTAATTGCTTGTCTATAAATATGATCAGACACATCACCTGCTGCGTAGACACCTTGGGTTGATGTTTGGGTGGCGTTGCCGACTTGACCTGCTTCAACTTTAAGGTAACCATGATTCATTTCTAGCTGTCCATCGAACATCTTGGTATTTGGGCTGTGGCCTATGGCTATAAATACCCCGTCCACATCCAGTTTTTGTATTTTATCGGTTTTCACACCCTTAATATTAATACCCGTCACACCCATTTTATCACCAACAACCTCGTCTAACACGTGATCCCAAACCAGTTCAATATTACCATTTTTGGCTTTGGCCATGATTCTATCTATCAGGATTTTTTCTGAACGCAAGGCGTCTCTTCTGTGTACTAGATACACTTTTGAAGCAATATTGGATAAATACAGGGCTTCTTCAACCGCAGTATTACCACCACCTACTACCGCAACAGGCTTGTCTCTATAGAAAAACCCATCACATGTTGCACAGGCCGAAACGCCTTTTCCTTTAAACGCTTCTTCAGATTCCAAACCCAGATATTTAGCACTGGCACCTGTGGCAATAATAAGGGCATCACATGTGTAAATGGCAGAATCACCTTTTAACACAAAGGGTTTTTGTTGCAACTCAACTTCATTGATATAATCAAACACCATCTTGGTGTCAAATTTTTCGGCATGTTTTAACATTCTTGCCATTAATTCTGGCCCCTGCATATCATCAGGATCTCCAGGCCAGTTTTCTACATCGGTAGTGGTCATTAATTGCCCACCCTGCTCTATACCTGTAATAACAACAGGGTTTAAATTGGCTCTGGCTGCATAAATTGCAGCGGTATAACCAGCAGGCCCTGAACCTATGATTATTAATTTATGGTGTTGTGTTTCTTTTGCCTTGATATCGCTCATTGATTTTCTCTGTATTTTTTAATATAGGGAGGTGTATTCATAACTAAATATAAATATACCTCCGGGCATTCTAACAAAATATTTTAATTCTGCCATTATGATTTTTTTATTGTGTTATTCGATTTTCTCAATCAATCAAAATTTATACCTATTTAGCGTGTTTGTGGAGATGACTGTGAGACTGTGAAATAACCCAGAATAAGGCAAGGTTAAAACCCCGCTCCCAAGAAATTCTGAGTGACTTCACAAACTCTGTAAACCAACCTGAATAAACTTAACTGAATAGTAGCAAAATTTAATCTTACTCTTTGGGTTCTTCAAGATTAATATTATCGATATTAATCTCAGGCTCTGCAACTTTCTCTTTTGTTGCTAAAACCGTGCCAACTTCTTCCAAGCTTAATGAATCTATATCCAGATCCGGTTTTTCAATATTTTTCTTGTTAGCAAAAACAGCACCTACTTCATCTAAGGTTAATTGTGAGATATCAATATGTAATTCTGGAACTTGCTGCTTTTCAACTATTTGAGTCCCCACTTCATCCACATCCATACCGCTTAAATCGAAGTGTCGCTTTTCTGCCTGTTTGTGCTCAACTATTTCAACACCCACTTCATCTAAATCAAACTGCGAGGTATTAAAATGTTTGGGCTGGCTAAAAGCTTTGTTAACAATAACCACCCCAGGTTCTGACATACTTAAATGCGTCTGTTCTTGTCCTGACTCCTCCGCAAGCTGTTGTTTGACCAGTGACACCCTTAAACCTGCTTTTTTGAGTGCCGCTCGAAAATGACTGGCTTTGCCAAGATCAAGTGACTTTTTTAAGACTCGTGCTTGACCGTCAAAAAATCGTTCGGCCTTATTTGCTGGCAGTTTGAATAACTTAGAAAAATGTAAAATAGCCCGCGGTTTATCAATTTTACTAATAAACTTACCTTTAAATACAACATCAAATAATACTTCGTTCATAGCCTAGCCTCTTTTAATCTCCCAACCTTGCATCTTGCTCGCACCATAAATCATTTAACCACACTTGCAGGTCTTTTCTAAACACCTTGTCAGTTATGTAGTTTTTATTTTTCAAATTCATCGGGATTTTAATTTTTTCAATGATTATTTCTACCTTATCATATCTTCCTGACAAATATCCCCAGGCTGAGGGTGCTTTGGGTGAATATTTTATACTCACCTGCAGCATGTAAGTCATTTGCAATCCCATTGACCCCAGCACGAAACCAATACCTCCTGATTTGGGCTTGAGTAAATGTTTAAATTTTGAGTGTTGTTTTTTACGCTTTGCTTCTGAGAATCGCGTTCCTTCAATAAAGTTAAGCACCGAAATGGGGAAGTCCTTAAATTTTTCACAGGCTTTTCTGGTTACTTCTAAATCCTTGCCCTTCATCTTTGGGTTTTTTGCTAAATATTCTGCCGAAAATCGGCGCATGAAAGGAAAGTCCAAAGCCCACCAGGCAATACCCAGTAATGGTACCCAGATCAATTCTTTTTTTAAGAAAAATTTTAAAAAAGGAATTTTGCGATGAAACACATTTTGTAAAATCGGAATATCGGCCGCTGCCCGATGATTACTGACCACTAGATACCAGTCATCATTGTCTAATTGCTGCAGACCAGAAACCTTAACTTTATTTCCATGCAACAACTGATGTGATGCCGTATTCATCCATATCCAGTTCTCAGCTATCCACACCAGAAACTTGGATAAAACATTTTGTATAAATGGAATAGGAATGATTAATTTAATGATAGAAAAAGCTATCAATATAGGCACCCAAAATAACGTATTGAGAATGACTATCGATAAAACAATTGTTCCTTTAATAAATGACATAAGGTCTCGTTTATTTAAATATCTGATTATTTTAGCCAGTTTGCCACTAATTTTCACTAATATATGCCATTAATTGACTAAAGTTATACAATTTCATTACACATTTTCACAGGTTGCGGATAGAATATATCTCTTTATTCGAACATAGAGATATATTAAACATGAGCGGCAAAATAAGCGATTACCTATTTACTTCAGAATCGGTCTCTGAAGGACATCCCGATAAACTGGCCGATCAGATTTCTGATGCGGTTTTAGACGCCATTTTAACTCAAGATAAATCAGCCCGAGTGGCCTGTGAAACCATGGTGAAAACAGGTGTTGCCATTATTGCTGGTGAAATAACCACCAGTGCCTGGGTTGACCTAGACGATGTGGTTAGAAAAGTCATCACTGATGTTGGCTATAATAATTCTGATGTTGGCTTTGATGGTCACACTTGTGCTGTTATGTCACTAATCGGTAAACAGTCTGGTGATATAAATCAAGGCGTTGACAGAACCAGCCCAAAAGAACAAGGTGCTGGCGATCAGGGTCTGATGTTTGGTTATGCATCGAATGAAACCAAAGTATTAATGCCCGCTCCAATTACCTACTCACATCTTCTGGTCGAACGTCAGGCCTTTGTTAGAAGGTCAGGCAAGTTATCATGGTTGCGTCCAGATGCAAAAAGTCAGTTAACCTTCAGGTATGTGGACAATAAACCTGTAGCCATTGATGCTGTGGTTTTATCAACTCAACATGATGAAGACATCAGCTTGAAAGATTTACGTGAAGCGGTGATGGAAGAAATCATCAAACCAGTACTGCCAACAAACTGGCTGGATGCAAATACACAATACCATATTAACCCAACTGGCAAATTTGTTATTGGTGGACCAGTGGGAGACTGTGGTTTAACCGGCAGAAAAATAATTGTTGATACTTATGGTGGCATGGCAAGACATGGTGGTGGTGCTTTTTCTGGCAAAGATCCATCCAAGGTTGACCGTTCTGCAGCTTATGCATGTAGATATGTAGCCAAAAATATTGTTGCTGCGGGATTAGCAGACAGATGTGAAATACAGGTCTCCTATGCCATTGGTGTTGCTAAACCAACTTCAATCAGCGTTACCACTTTTGGAACCAATAAAATCCCTGAGAGCAGCATTGAACAATTAGTCAGAGAACATTTTGACTTAACACCTTATGGCATCATTCAGGAACTGGATTTAATTCGCCCCATTTATCAAAAAACAGCAGCTTACGGACATATGGGACGTGAAGATGCCGATTTTACCTGGGAAAACACAGACAAAGCAGCACTATTAAAAGATGCTGCTGGCCTATAAAATAGTACATTAAATATATAGAGATTTATAAAATGACACAAACAAATATTGAAAACATACAAGCTGATTACGTTATTGCAGACATTGGACTGGCAGAATGGGGCTATAAAGAGTTCCGCATTGCAGAAACAGAAATGCCCGGTCTCATGTCTATCCGTGACGAATACAAAGACAGTCAACCACTTAAAGGCGCAAGAATTGCTGGCTCTTTACACATGACAGTGCAGACTGCCATATTAATTGAAACGCTCAGAGCACTGGGTGCTGATGTTCGTTGGGCATCATGTAATATTTACTCAACTCAGGATCATGCCGCTGCTGCCATTGCGGATCAGGGCATCCCTGTATTTGCAGTTAAAGGTGAAAGCCTGGATGAATATTGGGAATACACCCACAGAATCATGCAATGGTCGGATGGTGGTACACCAAATATGATTCTGGATGATGGTGGTGATGCAACCATGTTATTAATCCTTGGCGCCAAAGCTGAAAAAGATCCGTCAGTATTAGATAACCCAGAATCTGAAGAAGAAATTTGTTTCTATAATTCTATCAAGAAACGTTTACCAACTAGCAACGGCTGGTATACCAAAGCACTGGCACAAATTCAGGGTGTGACAGAAGAAACAACAACTGGTGTACACCGTTTATATGAAATGTCCAAGGCAGGAGAATTACCATTCCCTGCAATCAACGTCAATGATTCGGTAACCAAATCAAAATTCGATAACTTGTACGGCTGTAGAGAATCACTGGTTGACGGTATTAAACGTGCAACTGATGTCATGATTGCCGGTAAAGTAGCCGTGGTTTGTGGTTATGGCGATGTTGGCAAAGGTTGTGCCCAGTCTTTACGTGGCCTAGGCGCTTCAGTATTAATCACTGAAGTTGATCCAATCTGTGCATTACAGGCTTCAATGGAAGGCTATCGTGTTGTCACATTGGATGATGTGTGTGATCAGGTTGACATCGTGGTCACGGCTACAGGCAACTACAACATTGTGACTTTTGAACACATGCAGAAAATGAAAAATCAAACAATCGTCTGTAATATTGGTCATTTTGACAATGAAATTGATGTTGCTGGTCTTGAGAAAAACTGTCAGTGGGATGAGATAAAGCCACAGGTTGATCATGTCATATTCGAAGATGGCAAAAGAATCATTCTTTTAGCTCGTGGGCGTTTAATTAACCTTGGCTGTGGCACAGGTCACCCAAGTTTTGTTATGTCTAACTCATTTACCAATCAGGTTTTAGCGCAAATTGAGCTATTTGCCGATGGTGAGAAATACAATAATGAAGTTTATGTGCTACCAAAGAAGCTTGATGAAAAAGTAGCCCGATTACACTTGGATAGAGTGGGTGTTAAATTAACCAGGCTGACTGATAAACAGGCTGCTTATATTGGTGTCTCCCCTGATGGGCCTTATAAGCCAGAGCATTATAGATATTAATTATCACACCGTAGAGACAAGGCATGCCTTGTCTCTACAATTTTAAAGCGTATAGAGATAAATCATGAAAAAAGCACAATTTAGTTTCGAATTTTTCCCAGCACGAACAAATGAACAAAAAATAGTGTTACAAAACACCCAGCAAAAATTACGCAAATTAAATCCTGATTTTTTCTCAGTCACCTTTGGCGCAGGAGGCTCTACAGTTGAAGCTACCGCTGAAACAGTTCTCGAATTAAAAAAACACAAAACCCCATTAGTTATTCCACATCTATCCTGTATGGGTGGAACACCTGACTCAATAAAAGTCCTGTTACAGAAATATTTAGACAATGACATCAATCATATCCTTGCCTTGCGTGGTGACGTACCATCTGGCATGGGCTCGGTTGGCTATTTTCGCCATGCCAATGAACTGGTTGAATTTATCAAAACCGAATTTAATGATGCCTTTAATATTACTGTTGGCTGTTACCCAGAAATTCATCCCGAGTCCGACACAAAAGAAATAGAGCTCAAATATTTTAAACAAAAAGTAGAAACTGGGGCCAATCAGGCTATTACCCAGTTTTTCTTTAACGCTGACGCCTATTTTGCCTATCTTGATGAGTGTCAAAAAAAGGGCATTGACATACCCATCATCCCAGGCATTATGCCTATTACTAATTTCAGCAACATCAATCGTTTCTGTGGATTCTGTGGTGCAGAAATGCCACGCTGGTTAAAGTACAAGCTACAAAGCTATGGAGATGACCGCAGATCCATTCAGCAATTTGGTACTGAATTTGTCACTAAATTATGTGAGCAATTGCTAGAAGGTGGCGCACCCAGTCTGCACTTTTATACCCTGAATCGCTCCAAAGCCACTTTAGATATAGTGTCGAATTTGACAAATTGATATTTTAATAAAACAATATTTTGTAAGCACTCCCTTTAATCATTACCGCTAAGGCGGGTAATCCAATAAATATTACTGCTTATTATCACTAAATCTAATCTTTTTTTCCAATAAATTCCTGCCTTCGCAGGAATAACGGGGCGGGAATTTACAATGTTTTTTCAGAAAACTGTAATAGATATTTTTAATTCATGTCTCTATCATCTGTGCTTTTAAATGAAAGCATATTTCCACTCTCACTAGATATTTTCAACCGCACACAAATTGTATTCGGTCTAAAAACAATGTAGAATACGCCACTCATATAGCAATCTAGTTTAACAAGAAAAAATCATGAAAAAATATTTACTCATTTCCATTGTAACTTTCAATATCTCCCTTTCAGCACTGGCACAATCTGTGGGTGATTATCCCATGTTAAACTTGACTGCTGGAAAAATTGGGGTACTTGACAGCGCTCCCAAAAAAGCCAACCGATATGGCATTGAATATCGAGCAAAAAAAATAACTAAATGGAATATCATCCCTGCCTATGGTTACACATGGAGTGTTAATGGCTCAAAATATATTTACAGTGATCTAAAATACGACTGGAATTTTAAAAACAATCTGGTTTTCACCTTAAGCCTAGGCACTGGCTTATTTGACAATAACAATAGCATTGATCTTGGACATGCCATTGAATTTCGATCAGGATTTGAATTAACCTATAGGTTCGAACAAGGGTATAGGCTTGGACTAGCTGCCTATCATCTTTCAAATAGCAGAATATCAAGCAAAAATCCTGGCACTGAATCTATTGTTGTTTCATTTCTTATGCCACTTAACAAGATATTCCACAAATAACCACTAATAAACACCAAAATGACCGAAAGACACCAATCCCCTGCCATTTTTTCCCACAAAAATGGAGTTTTCACCTAAATTGGCATTATTGTATCAACGATTATGCCTACTCTCTCCACCTGAAAAACAGACTTTAGGCATATTCTACTCCCAAATTATATATTTCTATATTTTACGAAATTTTAACATGCATAGTATTGTTGTTTGATTTCAACAGGTTACAATAAGATCTTAAAGCAATCAATCAAGTAAGCCATTGATTTCATTGACTTTTTCATATTCAGTAGTTGACACGCTGGCACAATAGTTATAAAGTGCAATTATGTGGGACAATGTGTCAACTTGTGGAAAAAATAGATGTTTTATGGCGAAACTGCACTAAACTTAGACTCAAAAGGTCGCCTAGCAATTCCGGTCAAGTACCGGAAAACGATTGCTGACGCCTGCGAAAATAAATTAGTACTCACCTATAACCCCTATGAAAATGACTCACTCTGGCTTTACCCTCAATTTGAATGGGAAAAAGTTCGTGATTCAATAAGCAAATTAAGCACATTTGATCCATCTCATCGTGCCTTACAAAGAAGACTAATTGGTAGTGCCTATCATATTGAACCCGATAAAGGCTCAAGGATACTACTGCCAGTGACCTTACGTCAAGTAACATCTATGGATAAAAAGATAGTCATGCTTGGATTGGGGAGCAAATTTGAAATTTGGAACGAAGAAGCAATGATCAAGTCGAGACATGTTATCCCGGAACTTAGCGGAGATGCTTCAGACGCCATGAATAAATTGGTACTTTAAAATCATGAATGGACAACATAAGACAGTCTTATTGAGTGAAGCTGTAAATGCACTAGGCATTAAAGTCGATGGAAGCTATGTGGATGCAACATTCGGCAGGGGTGGGCACACTGAAAAAATATTAATGCAGCTTGGCGATGATCATAAATTGGGACGTATATTGGTCATTGATCGCGATCCAATGGCTATTGCCACAGCTCATACTCTGGCTAAAG
>JAESTH010000255.1 GCA_016763695.1 Alcanivoracaceae bacterium | reverse complement strand
TCCTGCAGTGATAGGTGTGGAAAACTCTGTCCAAGGGATTTGACCAGAAGCCGTTAATAAAATCACGTTATCAATAGTAAATGTAAAAATATCAAAATCTTCTTCACTGTCTATTTTGTATTGAAAACTTAGCTCTCCAGCTTCAAATTCATCATCGTATTGTAAACCTGCATTTTGGTTATCATTTATTATTCTATTGCTGAGACTGGTTGAGCCTGAATAACTATCATCACTAGCACTAGTCCATATCACATCGCTACCAATTATTCTTGAAAAATTAGTTGGGAAAAATGACCGATATATATCCACATTGTGTGCGTGGAAATGATTAAACGTTAAAACAGGATCATCAGCGTTAGTGGGCGCAATATCGATTGTATCGTCAATTCCATCGCCGTCATCATCTAGGTCATCAAAATCAGCCATTCCATCACCATCTATATCAAACTGTCGTATTGGGTCAAAAGGCCTGAAATCATGTAAATTATCAACCCCATCGCTGTCTGAGTCAGGAAAACTATCTAGACTTAAGCCTGGATCATTAGGAAAAGTATCAACATTATCTCCTATGCCATCATTATCACTATCAATGGATTCAGAGGCATCAAGTGGAAAAATATCATCAATGTCTAAAACACCATCATCATCATCATCGTCATCTGTATTATTTCCAATATGATTGCCATCTGTATCAAGCCATTCAGCAATATTATTAGGGAAGGCATCAAGACTATCAATAACGCCATCCCCATCATTATCAACATCTACACTTAGATCAATTATTGAAAGCGTTGCATCGTAGCCAAATATATGTGCCGTTTCAGAATTAACAACTGGAAAGTCCTTTGCTTGGGTAGTAGTTGACAATATCAATTTATCTTGTGAATTAATAGTCATGCCTCCTGGAAATAACTGCGAAATATTATCGTTGCCACCTAAGTAGCTAGAAAACATAAAGCTCCTTGAGGAGAAAACTGACTGATTGCAGAACTTACTTTTCCCATCCTACTTGTCTGTATTGGATTGGCAAGGGGGTAATCATCGGAGTCAGTCATTGAAAAAACATAACTGTTTCCAGAGTTATCTAAGTCTAATATCGGATAATACCTCTCACCACCAGACCCACCTAAATAGGTTGAAAAAATAATATCCGCTGATGAAGGATTGATCTTTGTCAGATAAATATCCAAGTTCATTAATTGATGTGAATAAGAAAAAAGTGATGGGTAGTTAGGTATTGATGTAATGTTAGTGGTATTTAAGTTAGGCTGAAATGCCTTGATATGAGGCCACCCAACATAACTGGTCACTCCAATAACAAAGATATTACCATTTGCATCAACTTCAATATCTATGGGTAGATTTTTAAAATAGGCTATCGGATCACCATTTCTAACGGGCCCTAAGTATGTAGAAAAGACAATTTCAGAATTAATGTGATCGATTTCGGTAATGGTGGTATCTCTATTACCAGGAAAACTTTGATTGGCTTGAATAGGGTTGACCACAGGAAAATCCGTCATTGCAGAGTATCCGACAGTATAAATATGATTGTTAGAGCCAATGGTAACCCCTCTTAAAAAGTCTCTCGCTAAACCTGAGCTAATAGCTCCCCCTAGACAACTTGAAAAAGTAGCAGTGCCATTGCTATCAAAATGGATAACCCAGCCATCGTAATTTTCTCCTTCTTCTGGTTCGCAACTTTGTCCAGGCAAGGGGTTTATTTCTGGAAAATTTGAATATACTTTATCTACTCCACCTGAGGCTACAACTGATCCGTCTATAGATACATCTAAACCAATCAACCGACCCCAAGCACCTTGATTCAAATAAGTCGAGAATACAATATCATTACCAAACTCATTAAGTTTTGCTATATACGTATTTTCAAATTGTGAAGGAATGGTTTGAGTAGGGTTAACTAAAGGTAGTGGCGCTGGCGCATGTGCGAATAAACCAAATGCAACTTCTCCATTGGCTGATACGGCAGCACTATTAATACTTAAAAATAATGGTTTCCCATCTTGATGTGAAAAATAGGTAGACCATATTACCGTGTTGCCATCAGGTGAAAATTTTGTGATAAATATACTTCGTGAGACTGGAGAATCAATATGTGTTCTCTCAGTTTCTCCTGTTCCACAATGAAAACAGTCTAAAATTCTGGTATCTTCATTTCTGATTAAGAAATTACCTTCCTGGTAGGCTCCAATAGTGGCTAAATCAGGGCTGGCAGTGAGTCCAATCATATATATATTATCAGAAGCATCAACGTCAAGGGCATAAACAGTGTCATTTTGAGAGCCACCATAATAACGAGAATATTCTAATACAGGATCAATAATTAGCTCTTTAGTGCTATCGTATTTGCCAATATTAAAGCCAATTTTTCCTGATTCTATGTGATAGCTTGCTGTAACTAACTGTTTTTCACCATTTTTATCCATTTGGTAAGCGATGGGTTTTTTTTGGATGATCTTATGGTTACCTAAATCAAGTAATAGCTGGCCTTCTTTATTGATAGAGATACCCTTAACGCCATCAAAATTAAATGTGATATCAGCAACACGGGCATTGGGTTTAACGACAAAATCATACTCGAATCTGCCATTATTTCCATAATAAACCACATCAATATTTTTTAGGATTTCTTCATAACGAATACTTTTGAAATTTGGGATATTGGTTTTCCAGTGTGGTTTTAAACCCGTGAGATAGTTGCTAATGGTCACCGCTTTATCCTGAGCAATCACTTTTGCCTTAGAATTTGCATTTGATATGTGCATACGCAATATTGAATGATCAACAATCTTTAAATCTCTGGGTAAATCGTCCAAATCATTTAATCTAAAGTTCTGTTTTGTATCCGTTGTTTCATAACGAAATAATTCAATAACAGGGTGTAATCCTAAAGCAATATTATAACCCTTGCCCTTAGATAAGTATTTGATTTTGGAATCATATTGCCCCATGTTTTGTTCAAACAATAATGGTTTGGATTTTTGTTCGATTTTTTTATTTTTTTCAGTTGTAACAAAAGACCAAGCCAAAAATGATATTAGTAGTCCGACAACAATAGACAAGTATTGAAATGAACGGCCAGCTTTAATGGTCAGGTTAGATTTATCCTTAAACATGATTATTTACCCTTTATAATAGTCAGATTGAATAAATCTATACTATTTTTATAATGATTTCAATAAAAAATTCACATTAGCATTAAAGTAACAAAAATACCCATGTCAATTTTCCACTTTAATGATATATATGAATATACCTCTTAATTGGATATATATTTTCTTTTGAAATCAATATTTAGTATATTGGGTCACCTGTTTTTAGATTAATTCTTTGTAGCTATGAAAAAATGTCAAACCTTAGAATGCACCATTGGTAATACTCCACTCATTAGGATTCAACGTCTGTATGATGAAAGTCGTAATAATCTTATATTAGCAAAATTAGAAGGCCAAAACCCAGCTGGCTCGGTTAAGGATCGTCCTGCTTTATCAATGATTAAACATGCTGAAAGCAAGGGATTCATCCAGCCAGGTGATCGGCTGGTAGAGGCAACAAGTGGCAATACTGGTATCGCTTTAGCAATGATTGCTGCAATTAAAGATTATAAAATTACTTTAATAATGCCAGAAAACTCAAGTATGGAAAGACAAAAAGCCATGCGAGCTTATGGAGCAAAATTGATTCTGGTATCTGATGAACAGGGTATGGAAGGCGCCAGAGATCTTGCCATTGAGATGGATAAAGCTGGAGAGGCAAAATTACTCAACCAGTTTGCCAATCAAGATAACCCACCGGCACATTATGAATCAACAGGACAGGAAATCTGGCGTGATACCGAAGGAGAGGTTAGCCACTTTATTTCTGCAATGGGAACCACGGGTACCATCATGGGCACATCCTGCTATTTAAAAAGGCAAAATCCTCAGATACAGATCATTGGTGTGCAACCAGATGGAGAATCAAAAATACCAGGGATTAGACGTTGGCCTAAAGAATATTTACCGACAATATTTGATCCCAAGAGGGTTGATACAATTATTGATGTTTCTCAAGAAAATGCCAGACAAACAACTCGCTTGATGGCACAAAAAGAAGGAATATTTGCAGGACCTTCTTCAGGTGGAGCCATGTATGTCGCATTACAGCTTGCTAAAGAGCTCGAAAATGCAGTGATTGTGACCATTGTTTGTGATCGTGGAGATCGGTATTTATCGACTGATTTGTTTGATTGATTGATTGAAACATAATACTTCAATCAAAAAAGCCCATGTATATTTTCATGGGCTTTTTTATTTCTTATTTTAGATTGATCTTAAACTACTCAAAACCATTACTGAATATTATATCAGAGGCCGCAGGACAAACATCCTGGAAAATACATACCACCCATTCAGGATGATCCACAAATGGATTACGATTGCTTTGGAACCCAAAAACTTCTTCATTTCTCTGTAATTCTATAGAATCAACAGGGTCATCTGCGTGCCATTGTAATAAGGTGCTGAGTAATCCCATAAATGGTCCGCCACTGTTGAGTTGAGAAACACTATCTGTTAGTTGTAAATCAGGCTCCAGTTGCTGAGGGGAGCTGGAGGTGTCAATTTGATCGCCTTCATAACGAACATCCATGTAAAACATGGCACGTGCTATGTCGCCTTTTCTAAAATTCCAAGCCTCAAAAACATTGGTATCTGTCCAGTTTGAGTTACCTGGGTAAACACCAGATCCACCACCCTCGTTATTATAATCATCTGAAACCAGCTCAGAACAACCAGAAGGGCAATTGTCAAAATATTTATTGCCGCGAGAGCTGTTGTAACTGCTATTTGAAAGCATTAAGTGATGAGCGTCTGTCCTGGCATTATTATCTGAGCCCATATCGTTTTGATGAAAGCCGCGAGATTGAGGCCATGTATGTTCACGATTATAATTAGCATTACCAGTCGCTACATTGACATAAGAGGTGTTTTTATAAACAGCCAATATGTTTTCAGCCACATTTGGATCAAGGTCAATTGTTGGATTTGGATCTTCATCGGCAAAGCCTAAAACATCCCAGGTATCTGTTGAAGCAGATGTGTAAGGGAAGGAGATGGCATTTCTTATAATATCATGTACAGTGGTACGTAGGGTTGTGGCATCTGTTGTATCAACGCTGGCATAATAGTCACCAATGGGGCACAGATTATTAATGGTGCCAGCTGTTGGGCTGGTTTGATTATAAGTTGAGGTATTTAGCGCACCACCTGAACCATTGGGACAACGTGCGTTGGACTCTGTGGCAGCATTGGCATTAGTATTTTCATTGATTTGTGCCTGTCCTACATTGAGTAATGCCAGTAGTCCTGAGTCATCTGTTTGTCCTGAGTCGTAAACAAGCGCATCAATGATATCAGTGGTTGAAACAGCATCACCAATATTGTAATTACTGGCGTTATTAAAATAGATGGCAACAGCACTGGCATCATCATTTAAGCTATTTGCAGCCAGGATTATATCAGGAGTTAGGCTTGTATCGCCAATTAATAGGTAACCATTTCCATCTGTATTGTTAGTAGACAAGTTAATTATTTTATAAATGGTGTCATCACTGCCTTGATAAAAAACCAGAGTCACATCATTGAGACTGGTATTACCTGAACCACCATCAAATATTTCGATAAATTCAACTGCGCCTACCGCATCAACTTCATTGATGACTATGTTTGGAGCGGATGGAGGGGGTGGTGTTCCTGCAGCATTAGGAGAAGGTATACCTTCAAAAAATGTGTTATTTAAATCTTCAGAAGTTTCATCACTGCCATTGAGACCATTGCCTCCAGCTTGTGTTTCAATACCTTCACTTAGGTCGCCACGTTGCCAGCTGTTACCATCAACATGTTGGATTGCAGATATACCTGCCTGCGCTCCGGTTGCAGTATCGTTTAAATAGCTTGAGGTTATGGCATCAGCATCCGTGATACTGTCTATCGCTATGCCTGATTTATCTACAGCTTCAAATTGATCACCCCAGACAAGGTAATCTAAATCCTGAACTAAATCAGTTATACCATCCCAAGAGTAGAGAACTAAAACTTCACCGCTGGACAAGCCACTGTCATTTCCATCGACAGAACCTGTTCGTGCCTCTAACATTGCAGTTATGCCATCTACTATGCCGTCATTAGAAATTTTATATGTTGGGTTCGCCATATAAGTGCTGATAAAGTCAGCCGAACCATTGAGTGCAACTGTCTGGTATTCACCCGCTGCAATACTGGCTCCATTTGGAAAACGGGCATGAAAATCGGCAAAACCACCGCCTCCGCCTGCACCAATAACAATATTATAGTAAAAAACACTGTTTGGAGAAAAAGTGGCATCAGTAATGTATACATCAGTTAAATCAACTACTGTTACACCGTCATTATAAATTTCAATGAACTCACCAGCTGCTGGAGAAACTGCAATTTCTGTTATTAATAAATCTCCCACATCCGCAGAAGATAAAGCTGGTAAAAGTGTTAGAAAAGCGAATAAGCATTTAATTTTCATATGTACTCAAAAATTTGACAAGAGAGTGAGTATACATGATTAAAATAACAATCTCATGCTTCAGCATAAGATTTTTGGGTTTATGGGTCTAGATTAAGGGCATTTCATAATAAAGGCGCAATTTTGCGCCTTTATTCAAAATATTCCCGAAAACACTATTTTGGTGTTACAAATTTATTTGCAATCAGTAGACCCAGTCCTAATACAGACATGGCCGCACCGAAGTAAGGCATAACAAACATTAAAGGTACACCAAGCGCCATTAATGCCAAACCCCACATGCCAAGATCAGAAATTTTTTGTTCAGCTGCATCTGAGTTGCCTAATAATTTAGATAATAAATGGTCAAGACTGAACTTGCCAGCACCATTAAATAGCAATGGCAACAGCATAATGATATAGAGTAATGGTAGTTTATAATTACCTGCACCCTTATTTGATATCGCATAACCTTCCCATAATTGGCTTAAGCTACTCCAACTTTCTGGCCAATGCACAGCCGCAGTCGCAACTACTGTGATCATGATTATTGATATTGCGGCAAATCGAGTGAACAAACCCAATACAATCAATATAGCTCCGATTATTTCGCCCCACATTGCCATGCTCCAGCTGATAGACGGGTCAATCGCGCTAAATGGGAACGGAAAAGACTCTTGTATTGAGGCAAACCAATTACCATCAGCTCCACCATCATATTTCATTTTTCCTGCTTCCCAAAACTCCCAAAAAAGTATTAATCTAAGGAAAAGTTGTGGAAGAAATGTACCCGCAGCATTTAATCTTGATGTTAGAGCGTTCCATAGCTCTGTACCTGTTTTCATTAAACTCATTATTCTCTCTCTGTTAAATTATTACAGTGTAGACCATAGACCATTAAAAACAATTGCATTTATTTGTAACAAATCAAAAAGCATCATAATATTCGTATATTGTCAATATGAAAAGGCCATACATAAAAAAAGCCTCTTACTGCTTTGCATAAACTGTTAAGAGGCCATATTTTTATAACGATAAAATGTTATTTAGTGCCTCATTTACCTTCGCCACATTTCTTATCGGCTCTCTTGTCGTCACCACATTTGCCTTCGCCACATTT
>JAESTH010000254.1 GCA_016763695.1 Alcanivoracaceae bacterium | reverse complement strand
CAGCGACGAAGGGTTTCGCCGGACGATCCATCAGGTGACCGAGCGCTTCGATTTCTTTCATCATCAAGAGGCCCGCGTAGGTGCGGTTTTTGAAGAAGCGTGACAGTCCAATGTTTGCCGATGCCGTTAAACAGGCTAAAGCTGATGGCGTGGTTTTAGAGCGAGACAATAAAGTTATCCGTGATGGCAACAAAGTGAGGGTTTATATGACTTCTGTTGCACCAAGTTTTGGTATGGAGAAATTCACTGTCAATTTAGGCGATGAAGTCACGGTTTATGTGAGTAATCAGGATAGAATTGATGATTTAACTCATGGCCTGAGTATTGCTAATTATGGAGTGGCTATGGAAGTTGCACCTCAGGCAACTGCTTCTATTACTTTTAAAGCAGATCGTCCAGGTGTACACTGGTTCTATTGTCAGTGGTTCTGTCATGCCTTACACATGGAAATGCGTGGCCGTATGTTTGTTGACCCCAAGGGGAAACTGGGTAAAGCCTAAACCAGTATGACGCCAGAAAATAAGAGGTGTCATATTGATACCTCTTATTGAATTATAAAATTTTCTTAACTACTCATCCCATCATTCCTGAGAATACAGGAATGACGGGGGAGTAGTTAATAATCTCTAATTAAATAATATGAATACTATTAATTCTCATTGTTCTAAAACAGCATTTTTTAAATGGCTGCTCATTTATTTGCCTGTTATATTCAATGTTGTTTTTGCAGTTGAAATCAAGGTAAGCGCGGGTTCAGACTTACAGCAACAAATTGATCAGAGCAGCACTGGTGATATTCTTGTGTTAGAAGATGGAGTCTACAATGGAAATCTGCTTATCAATCATTCATTAACATTAAAGGGCTCACACCAAGCCATTATCCTTGGAGATAAAACCACCCATACGATTAAAATATTGGCCGATGACGTAACTATTAACAACCTAAATATTCAGGGATCTGGTCTAGATTTATCAGTGCAGGACAGTGGTATATTTATTAATCAAAATACCAGAGGAGCCGTCATTAAGGGCAATCATCTGGAAGATAATCTCATTGGCATTTACCTATGGGGAAGCATTGATTCCTTAGTTGTGGCTAATCGTGTAATTGGACAAAAGTTCCACCGAGTCAACGACAGGGGCAATGGCATCCAGGTGTGGAATAGCCCTGGGTCAATAGTGACAAAAAACCACATCAGCTTTGGTCGAGATGGGATTTTTACCACCACCAGTCGTAATAACGAATTTACCTATAATCATTTTGATAATCTGCGTTACAGTATTCACTACATGTATACCAAAGATAGTATTGTTAGTCATAATTATTCCAAACAAAATAAAATAGGTTATGCCCTGATGTTTTCTTCGGGTTTAACTGTAACAGACAATGTTTCTATCAATGATACAGAAAGAGGAATCTTCAGCAATTTTATGAATGATTCTGTCTTGACAGACAACATCGTATTGGGACCATGTAAAAAAGGTCTGATGATTTATAATGCAAACTTTAATACGATGAAAAACAATCATTTTGAGCAATGTGATATTGGCGTGCATTATACTGCAGGCTCACAAGATAATGCTTTCAGTGGCAATAGTTTTATTGAAAACCATAAGCAGGTTAAATATGTAGGGACTAAATTTTTGGAGTGGTCGATTGATGGTAAGGGTAATTTCTGGAGTGATCATGCTGCCTTTGACCTAAATACCGATGGCATTGCCGATGCGGTTTATAGACCCAATTCAATTACCGACCAGATTCTCTGGCGCAACAGCAACACAAAAGTTTTGCTCAACTCTCCAGCCATACAAATTTTAAAATGGTCGCAGTCATACTTTCCTGCACTATTACCAGGTGGTGCGCAAGACTCTTATCCACTTTTGAAACCGGCTAAAGAAATTAAATATCAGGCTCTACTGTCGCAACCGCCATTAAACACCACACTATGACAAATATAAAATATCAAAATATAGATTTCAGCTATGGTAAATACCCGATACTCAAGGGGGTTAATTTTTCTGTAGCACCTGGACAATGCTGTGCCTTAATCGGCCACAATGGAGCAGGTAAGACCACCTTAATTAAATTGTTATTGGGTATGATTAAACCAGATGCTGGTACGGTTACATTGTGCCAGTTTAATCCCATCGGCAAAAATGAAAAGTTGATAAAAAGTCAAATTGGTTTTGTACCAGAAAGCATCCACTTTCATCCTCATTATACTGGGCTGGAATTGATGCAATATGTAGCAAAGCTGAAAAAAGCCACGGCTGAAGATGTTCAGGATAAGCTAAAATTAACCAATATTCAATTTGCCCAACACAAGAAAATTGGTGAGTATTCCAAAGGTATGAAACAGCGTTTAGGTTTGGCTCAAGCCATGTTGGGAGAGCCTAAAGTATTGATTTTGGATGAGCCTGCCTCTGGGCTTGATCCAGATAGTCGGCAAATTTTATACCGTAGCTTGCAAGCCCATGCGAAAGCGGGTAATACCGTCATGTTCTCATCGCATGCACTAAATGATATTGAGTCCTATATCGATCATATTATTTTGCTGAATGAAGGTGGGGTGTTGATGGACTGTAGTATTCAGGAATATCGACAGTCGCTGAAATTACCCGTAACTATCGAAATACAAACCACAGGGTTAGATTCGGATTTTTATCAGCAACTTCAGAAATTTGGAAAAGTTGAACACAAAAATAATATTGCTTATGCCCAAGTTGAATACGGTCACAAGCTTGCGGCACTGGCTTTTATCAGTGCAGCTGATTGTGTAACCGATCTACGCTTATTAGATGCGAGTCTGGAAACGATCTATCATGAGTTGTTGAAAAAAGAGAATAATAATGAGGCCAAAGTATGAATATATTCCACATTCTATCCAGAGAGCTTCACAATAGTTTAAGCAATCGCTATTTGATTGCGATGATAATCATCTTGGCTGCCTTGGGACTGACCCTGGTTAGTATCGGTAGCAGTGCAACAGGAGTTGTTAAGGTTGATAGGCTAACCGTACAAGTAGCGAGTTTATCAAGCCTGTCTATATTTTTGGTGCCATTGATTGCGCTATTTATCAGTTATGACAGTGTGGTGGGCGAAAAAGAGCAGGGTCGATTAATCCTAGATTTATCTTATCCAATCAGTCGTTTCGAATGGCTAATGGGTAAATTTTTAGGCCATTGGCTGGCAGTTATCATTGCCATTGTTATTGGTTATGTGGTGGCGATTATACCGATACTTATTTCGTCAGAACTATCAACTAATAGTATTATCTCCTTTACCAGGCTGGTATTTAGCTCAATATTATTGGGTGGTATTTTCATTGGCTTTGGCTATTTGATCAGTGTCTTGTTAAAACAACGCAGCAGTGCCGCAGGTATTGCTATCGGTTTATGGTTGGCATTTGTGATGTTATTTGATTTGGCTTTATTGGGTTTACTGGTCAGTGAAACGGGTAAAAGCTTAACGGCCTCTCAAGTTAATGCCTTATTAATGGCAAATCCTGTGGATGTATTCCGTTTAATGAGCTTATCATCAGAACAGGTCAATCAATTTTCTGCCATGCAAGCCATTGGTGAGGTCAATACCTTATCTTTTGGATTATTAAGCCTGGTTATGTTAGTTTGGTTGCTGGTGCCATTATTATTATCAATTTTCTTATTTAAAAGAATAAAATTATGAATAAAGTCCTATTGTTAATCATTATATCGCTATTGGTATCCTGTTCCAATGATCCTCAGGCCATACAAAAACCAGATCCTATCAAACTTGGTCGTGATGACGTTGGTTATTATATGCAAATGATAGTGGCTGATCATGCTGGTCCCAAGGCACAGTTGTGGTTGAGTGATCAAAGTAAACCACTGTGGTTTGTGGACGTGCGAGATGCTATTTTGTTTAAACGTACACCTGAAGAAGCGGATAATATTAGCGCGATATATGCTCACGATATGGCAAAAAATCCAGATTATAATAACGTCAAAGATATTTGGCTTGATATTGAACAGGCTTTCTTTGTTATTGGTAGTCAACGTAAAGGTGGTATGGGTATGCCTGAAGCTATTCCATTTTCAGAGAAGCACAGTGCACGAGATTTTGTTGCCAAATATGGTGGTGAAATCATCGATTCAATAAATCAAATCTCCACCGAATATTTAACCTCCATACCAGGTATGTCAGGAGCTGATCCTTCGCAGTTTATGAAACACAATAAAAATTAGGTCCTCAGAGCGTAGGTGGCTTGCCTGTAGAATCCAAAGAAAATATTGCGCAAATGCTGTCAAATAACTCACTGATACGAGACTTTCGTCTTGCCGTTTTCGATATTTGAAATAATAAAGAGTGAGGCAGGGTTAAAACCCTGCATCCAAGACATTCTGAATTATTTACAGCCTTACAAAGATACAATGTATGTGAACCGCTGGTACTTCCAGTGTTATTTATATTTCAAAGCTTGGCCATTAGCATCACCCAACAATTTACCATCACTCCATTTTAACTCGCCATTAACCCAGGTTTTTTCAATGCTCGCAGAAAATTCTTCGCCAGCATAAGGTGTCCAACCACACTGGTATAACATCTTTTTGTTTTTGACTTTGTTGGGTTTATTCATATCAACTAAAACTAAATCAGCGTAATAGCCTTCACGGATATAACCGCGTTTTTTAACCCCAAACAAATCAGCCACATTATGAGCCGTTTTTAGTACAATTTTTTCGATACTAAATTGACCCTGATTAACTTGTGTCAGCAGACTTG
>JAESTH010000253.1 GCA_016763695.1 Alcanivoracaceae bacterium | reverse complement strand
GACATTGTTGACTGACCTGATAGCAAAAATCCAAATGATTTTTTAATTCTTTATCTGCAAATAGTTTTGTCGCAACGGTGTGATTAATCAATTTTTTTATGCTGCCTATTTTGTCAGTTTGCATAATACTTGTGCCATCTTCAGAAGTTCTGGCAAATAATAAAACAACTTTTTTATTAATGTTTTTACCCTGGTATTGTTGCTGTGTGCTTAGTTTTAATTGTGGGAAGTGAGGTAATATAATAGGCCTATTATCTTTGATTTTTAATGGCAGTATGTCATCAGCAATGCGCTTGCCAGCAATTTGCTTATGCATATATCTTGCGATGGTCGATTTGCCTGTACCAGAATCAGCCATGACTATAAAGGCGGTATCCTTAAGCATAAATGCTGAGGCATGTAAGCAATAGACGCTGTTTAGTGCTAGGTTTAGAATGATGACGGGTCCCATCAACAGAGTAATGTCTATGTCATCAATTTCTGCCTTGATTTGTGCATCTGTTATGGTATAACTGTCTGATTTATTTTTTAGCCGATAGTTATTTTGACTATTTTTATATATCTGTAAGGAGTATTGTCTTTCGCCAATCTCCGTTGTCTGTTTGTATATCAGTTTATCAAATGAGGATAAGGTGTCTGCTTTATTATTTATATTTCTGATATATTGAGCTTGAAGCAGGTGCTCAAGCTCATAAAAGGCGATGTCTGACTGATAGATTGAATCTGCAATTAAGTATTGCTGATGACTTTTTAATTGTGATTTTTTTAAGTATAAATAACGCACATGTAGACAATCAAAATGGTTTTTCTGGTCCAGCCCCTCCACTGTCACCAAATCCTGGTGAACCACCCATTGTTACATCACGAATATCACCAAGTGGTGTCAACACTGGTTTGACGTAGGCTTTTTTCTTCGTCTTACTGTTAGTTCTTTGCATGTTTCTTTGATTTTTATCATTCATTAATAATTGTCCCACCAATTCCTTAGTTGTCATTATTGACAATAACCCTCGAAATGTAAAGTTAAATACTGTTAACTTTACATCATCTGAAAGGTTTTTCTTATTTTTAGCTTGTGCTTAATGCCTTATCAACGATCTCAAATACATCTGAGGACAAGCTTTTTGTACCGTGTATTCTTTTTAATTGTTGCTGGATTAGCTCCCTGCGAGGTTTATCAAATTTCTTCCAGTTATTAAAATATGATACCATTCTTGATGCTATCTGTGGGTTGAATTTATTTAAGGCAATTACTTGATCTGCTAAAAAGGTATAACCCTTACCAGAATTTTGATGAAAATGCAGTAAGTTAGCAGCTGCAAATGCTCCAATTAAAGATCTGACTTTATTTGGGTTTTCCAGGCTGAAGGATTCGTGATTTAACAATCTGATGACGTTATCTAAGGTTCCAAAAGCTGGAGATGTTGCCTGTAGACTAAACCATTTATCCAAGACCAGTGCAGAGCCTTGCCACTTATCATAAAACGCCATAAGCATATCATTATGTCCTTCAGCACTATGATGAACGTAGATGGCCAATGCATGAAATGAATCCGTCATGTTATTGGCATTGTCATATTGTTGTTTACATAGTCTCTGTATATCTGGATTGCTGGTGCACATGAGGTAGCTTAAGCAAGTGTTTTTAAGGCTACGCTTTGCCACATCAGCCGATTCAACTTTGTATGCACCCTCCACAAAGTTTTGGTTGTAAACTGACAGAAATTCAATTTCAAGTGCATTAGCAACTGCTTTTTTGATAAATTCTTTGGCCTGATGTAATACATCTATTTTAATATCTTCCATTGAAGTCATCAAGGTTCTTAATTCTGGCAATGATAATGCTTCGGCCAATAATGCTGGGGCTGTCGTACTATCAGTTAAAATATGAGATATTGCCTCAATATAATAGTCTGGACAACTAGCATCTTTGCCCTTGCTCATGGCTTCATAGGCATTCATTATAACTGTGCTAGACATGATTTGTGTGGCATCCCAACGATTATAGGAATCTGTATCAAAGACCATAAGTTTCAGTAATTCTTCATTTGGACGGGGAAACTTGACGACTACAGGAGCCGAGAAACCCCTAAACAATGATGCTATGGGTTTTGTTGAGATGTTTTTGAATACAAATTTATGTTTTTTATTTTTTAGATCCAGTACTTTTTCGGTTGCACCGGCTTCATCCAGTATCAGTTGTTTACCAGCCTTATCAAATAAGGCCATTCGCATGGGTATATGCATGGCTTTATAGTCTTTTTTGTCAATATTATCTGGTGCTTTTTGCTTGATAGTGAGTTTGTATTTACCTGACTTTTCCTTGTATTTTTCTTTTACCGTAATGTTGGGCGTACCATTTTGCGAATACCACAACTCAAATTGTGCCAGATCATAATCATTGGCATCTGCCATCGCTATTCTAAAATCATCGCAAGTTACTGCTTGTCCATCATGACGTTTAAAATACAAATCCATGCCTTTTCTAAAACCATCTTTACCCAATAGGCTTTGGTACATTCGAACCACTTCAGCCCCTTTTTCATAGACCGTTAGGGTATAAAAATTGTTGATTTCAATAAAGGAATCTGGGCGAATTGGATGGGACATGGGGCCGGAGTCTTCTGCAAATTGCATGGCTTTGAGCATGCGCACGTCTTCTATGCGTTTGACTGCGGCTGATTGCATGTCAGCGGTAAACTCCTGGTCTCTAAATACTGTTAAGCCTTCTTTGAGACTGAGTTGAAACCAATCTTGACATGTGACACGATTGCCTGTCCAGTTATGAAAATATTCGTGACCAATAACGGCTTCAACACCTATAAAATCAGAATCTGTTGCGGTTTCTGGACGTGCTAATACGTATTTGGAATTAAATATATTTAAACCTTTGTTTTCCATTGCACCCATGTTGAAGTCATTGGTAGCCACAATGTTATATTGTGATAAATCAAAGGCTAAACCATATCGCTGCTCATCCCACTTCATGGATCGAATAAGGGAGTCCATGGCATATTGGCATGAATCCAGGTTTTCTTCTTCTACGTAGATACGTAAAACCACATTTTTTCCTTCACTGGTTAGGTAGTTTTCTTCTATAAAAGAAAGTTGCCCTGCAACAGTGGCAAATAGATAGCTAGGTTTTGGGTGTGGGTCAGACCATCGGGCATAGTGTTTACCATTTTTTAGATCACCAGAGGCTGTCAAATTTCCATTGCATAATAACACTGGATATTTATCTTTATTTGCCACCATAGTGACATCAAAAGGAGCCATTACATCTGGTCGATCTGGATAATAGGTTATTTTTCTAAACCCTTCCGCTTCACATTGGGTCAGAAAGAAATCGCCAGACTGATACAGGCCTTCCAGAGCTGTATTTTTACTGGGGTATATTTTATTTTCTACCTGTAACTCAAATTGAACAGGTACATTTTCTATTGTTAGTGACTCTTTATCGATGCTATATTCATCAGGGTTTAAGTCTCTACCATTGACTGAAATCTTTAATAACTCTAGATCAACACCATTTAATATCAGGCAGGTATCCGTATTATTGGAGTTATGGATAAACTGAATTTTTGATTTTACCAGGGTGAATTGGGGTTCAATCATTAATCCCAGGTTTACTGATTTAATCCAGTAGTTTGGTTGTTGGTAATCTTTTCGATAAATAGCTCGATTATTTTCTGACTTCATTAGTAATTATTATGTCGGGAAACGGGATATTATAACCTATAAAACAGCTACTCACACTGTCATTCTGCGAAGGCAGGAATTTTTCTTATGTTGAATTTAGATTTTCATTGGTATATGACTCTAATCCCATTATGTTTATTAATATTTAGCCTATGATCAGGCAACTAATCAGAAATAAACTGGAAATATTACCCAAGAGACTGTCCGAGAATAAGAACCCTAGCGAGGGAAAGTTGATTTGAGATCGGTTTTCGCATGATTTGAGACCAATAGCACGGCTATTTAACGAAAATCAGGTAAAAGCTGTCGAAATTTAGTTTTTTCAGTGTAGATTATTCTTTCTAGGCCAAACACTAACTATTTTATTCGGCTGGTTTTTCTTCGGAACGGCGTCTTTTAAGAATTCGCCCCATGATAATGCCCAACTCAAATAATAACCACATCGGAATAGCCATCAAGGTTTGGGAAATCATATCAGGAGGAGTAAGAATCATGCCAAGGACAAATACGCCAACTATGACGTAGGGACGGTTATTGGCCAGTTTTTCGGGTGTGGTTACACCCATAAGTATCATCAGGATGACTGCAATAGGTACTTCAAACGCCAAACCAAATGCAAAAAACATTCGTACAACTATATCAAGATAACTGTTAATATCTGGCATATAATTAACGCCAACTGGAGAAATAGATGGAATGAATTGAAATAATATGGGAAAAATGATGAAGTAAGCGAACAAACAACCTAAATAAAACAAAAATATACTGGAAAATAATAGTGGCTTGGCAATTCTTTTTTCATGTTTATATAGACCAGGGGCAACAAAAGCCCAAATTTGATAAAGAATAATCGGCATGGAAAGTATGATGCCAAGGATAAATACCATTTTAAATGGAGTAAGGAACGGTGACAGCACCCCTGTGGCAATCATGCTACTGCCTTCTGGCAAATATGCCATCACTGGTTGCGCCATAATAGAGTAGATCTTGCCAGCAAATGGTAGTTGTACGACAACAATGACAAGGATTGCTACCACGATCTTAACCAACCGACCACGTAATTCAATAAGGTGGGATATAAAAGTTTGTTGATCTGCCATTTAGTCTTTCCAATCCTTATCTTTTGGGATTTTGCCACCTGATTTTCTGGCTATTTCTTTCAATTCTGCAGCAATATCCATGGTTTCTTTAACAAGTTCTTTTTCACCGCTTTCAATTTTGCTTATGTTTTTCAGCTCTTCAGCGATTTCTTTGGACTCTTTTAGAATGTTACTTTTTGCCAATTGCTTATTGAGTTCTTCGGTTTCAAATTCACTGGTGACCTCCTGTTTTATATTTTCAAAAGATCTTTTGGCTTTGCCGATAAAACGACCTATTTTTTTGGCAACCGAAGGCAAGCGTTCAGGACCGACCACTACCAACGCGATCACCAAAATCATGAACATTTCTGAAAAACCGATATCAAACATGTCTGCTACTTTTTAATTGAACGAATATAATTATGATTTTTCTGAATCTTTAGATTCTACTTTTTCAGCAACTGTTTCTGATGCTTCTGCTGATTTTTTAGCAGATGTTTCATCAGCAATTTCAGCTTTATCCTCTGTCATTTCTTCAGGCTTGTCATCGTCCTTTATGCCTTTTTTGAAACTTTTGATTGCTCCACCCAAGTCGCCACCCATGTTTCTCAACTTTTTGGTGCCGAAAACTAAAACTACAATAAGTAGAATTATGCCTAATTGAACAGGACTTATTCCCATATTAATCTCCAAAATTTTATTATTATTCTAATATGGAGCCATTATAGCTCTTTTTAAAGAGAAATCATTTATTTGTCAGCTATTGTACATAAAAAAACCAACTCAATTACAAAAATGTACTACTCTGTTTCACTCTTTTTATCCGTTTTATTCTTTGCTGATTAATTTCTGCACCCAGCATTTCACCAGTAAAACCTTTTGACATCAAGGCTTGTACATCAACGTTTTTGGCTGAGTCTAGACATTTTTTTAAAAAATCAGCTTGTGGATAGTCCTGAAACTCTTTGCCCAGTCTACCCGTGGCATCGGCCTGACAAGCTTGCAAAAATTTATAAAACTGTTCTTGTTGCTGATAAGCTGCTGTATTCAAAAATAATTTATTGATTGTTGATGCTCTTAATTCGTACGCCGTGTGTGAATGTAAGTGCCAACGACAAACGGTAAGAGCCAGTCTTTTGTGTTGCGTTGGAACTTTTAAGCGCTCGCATACAGCTTTGACTAACGGCACACCCGCTGCCTCATGTCCTTTGTGTGATGGCAGAATATCGGCAGGAGTGATACCTTTACCCAAATCATGATTAAAAACAGCAAAGGCTGTATCGTTATCTAGTTGTGCAGCCTTATCCATTGCCATCATGCAGTGAATGCCAGTATCAATTTCGGGATGCCATTTTTTAGTTTGCGGCACACCAAATAATTTATCGAATTCAGGAAACAATACTTTTAAAGCATGACAGGCACGTAATACTTTTACAAATTGGGAAGGTGTTTTTTCATTCAATGCTGAGCTTAATTCTTGCCATACCCGTTCTGGCACCAGTGCATCTACTTCACCCTGCCTTACCATTTGTTGCATGAGCTGGTTGGTGTCAGGATGAACTTTGAAACCCAAATGAGCATATCTGGCAGTAAAGCGTGCGATACGCAAAACCCGCACTGGGTCTTCTGTAAAAGCATCAGAAACATGTCGCAGCCAGTTGTTTTTCAGGTCGTTCTGACCATTATATGGGTCGATTATCTGTTGACTGTCTATGTCGAACGCCATGGCATTAATGCTTAAATCCCGCCTGGCCAGGTCATCTTCCAGTGTCACAGATATATCTGTATTGAAGGAAAAACCGTGATAGCCCTTGGCCGTTTTTCTTTCGGTTCTGGCCAGCGCATATTCTTCATGTGTTTTTGGATGTAGAAATACAGGGAAATCCTTGCCAACAGGCTTAAATCCTTGGGCTAACATCTGTTTAGGCGTGGCGCCAACCACTACATAATCTCTATCTTTGACCTTTATACCCAACAACTGATCTCGTACAGCTCCGCCAACTAAATAAATTTTCACTGATGACACCCCACTGTTGCCGTTTGTTGAGTTATAAAATTATTTGGCCAACTTTTCATGGCAACACCATCAACTGGGAATGTTGGCATCCAGTAGGCAATTCTTCTGGGTGTTTGATTAATCAACCAGTCATAGATGGTGATGTTGGTCAAAATTTTGCTAATATAATCTCTGGTTTCTCTATAGGGAATGGTTTCTGCCCAAATATCTGGTGCGGTAGGAAAATTTTGTAGCCAGTCATTGGCTTTTCTTTCTCCAGCATTATAGGAGGCCAGGGCAAGCAACGGATGATTGTTGAATTGATCAAATAACTGGCGCTGATAATAAATGCCTAAACGTAAATTAAAATTGGCATCATGTAACTGAGTTTTGCCCCAGTATGTTATGCCTAATTTTTTACTCAACCTTCTTGCTGTGGCATCAATTAATTGCATCAGACCACGTGCATCTGCACTGGATATGGCATCGGTTTGCCAGGCACTTTCCTGAGTTATTATTGACATAATCCACTGTGGTAGCAACTGATATTTGTTAGCAAATTGGGTAATTTCTTTTTGATAAGCCAATGGATAGCGTAATTTGTAGTTTTTCCATAAACCCAAAGCAGCCATAATGGCAGAAACTTTGTTGTACCAGCCTTTTTGATAGGCCAAATCTGCCAGCGCCCGGCGTTGTCCTGTATTGAGCTGACGATAGCCAATTATCCACTCTTTACGTGCTGCACGTATCATGTCCAGGGCAAACAGCTCGAAGGCATTATCCAGGCTCTCTGGCATTTTGACAATTAATGTTGCAGCGATGTCTTCGCTACAAATCTCATACGGCAAGCGCATATGATCGGCAGATAAAAAACCATAGTAATTGGTTTGTAGCGCCAATTTGGAAAAAATATTTTTTGCCAGTTGTTTATCCCCTGTTTTAGCCGACGCACGTGCCAACCAGTATTGCCAATTATCCTGTTTGTGCTGAAAAGCAGGCATAGAATGAATGGTCTTTGCTACCATTTGCCAGTTTCCAGAAAATAAATAGTAACGTACTTTCCATGCATATATTTGTGAATCATGTTGTGCAGTTGGTAATGCATTCATTGCTGCAATAGTGAATGGTAAATAGTCTGTTGCTGCAAACAGGGCGATGGTGCGTTCAACCTGAGCCTGCTGTTTTTTATTGAAATTAAAGTGTGCTTTTAATTGTGGCCAAATATTGTACATGTCATCTGGCTGCTTCTGTGCCATTGCTTTGGATTTAATATAAACCAATTCGCGATTATGGATATTATCTGGCCACAGCACCGCTTTTTTTAATGTTTCTATCGGTTTTTGCATTAACGATATAGCATGTTTGGTCCAGTTGGGCTGTTGTTGCATTTTGCCGGCTAAAAGTCGGGCAGTAGAAGCATTGTTAACCTGAAAATTAAGTTTTATTCTTTTTCCCAACAGCTCATCATTAAGATGCCCCTGTTTTTGCCACCATTGAAAAACGGAATTGCAGGCATCAGGTAATGACAGTCCGTTCATCCAGGTATTGCTAATGGCCAGTGGTAAACCATTTACGTCTCCCGTATCAATCCGTGCCTGTAGATACCAACAGTGTTTTGTTTTTGAATCGCGGTTATTTTTATAGCGTTGTAGAAATTGAGTCCATTTTTGTTGTTTGCCCAATTCATAGGTTAGCATTTTTTCCAGATCTTTATTTAACGGGCTATTGGGGTGCTTTTTTTTAAAAGTGGCTATTTCAGCCTCTGGTAATTGCGACATTTGGGCTTTCAATAGTGCAAAGTCAAGATAATGGTTGAGGCGATAACCTTTAAGGCCTTTCAAACCATTGCTGACTGCTTGTGCATCTCCCTGTAATGCTTTGGCATACAATTCTTTAAATAAAGTTTGCTGTGCCGTTAATGCCTGGGCATTAACAGCAAAAAGTATTAAACTTATTTGTAGCAGCCATTTCATCAACTGATTTCTGATCCCAGTTGTTTTAAAAAACCCAACATATAATCATGACGTCTTTGCGCTTCATCTTTAGCCGCTTGCGTATGGAATCCTGAGTTTAATTTGAGTAATTTTGAATAAAAATGGTCAACAGTCCATTGCCTGTCACTAGGGGCTCGACTGCTGCAAAATGGGTCGTCTTCGTTATATAGGGTGCAGTCCATTTTACCTCCAACCATCATCATTCTGGCAACTCCTATAGCTCCGATTGAATCGATTCTATCCGCATCCTGCACTATTTTTGCTTCTAATGTTTTTGGAGTAATATTGGCTGAATAGCTGTGGGCGGCAATGGCGTGTTTGATAGCTTTGATGTGTTGTTGCGGATACTGCCATTTTAACAATAACTCCTGTGCCTTTTCGGCTGACAATGTCGAAGCCTGATTTCGCTGTTCTGAACTTTTAGCCACACTTACGCAATCATGCAACCACACTGCCGGCACCACAATTTGTAGGTTGGCCTGTTCCAATTGAGCGAATTTCACAGCATTGATTGCTACTCTCTGTACATGAGCAGCATCATGTGCGGCATCCACTGACTCTAGATTATGAATGTACTCACTGAATATTTTTGTCCATTGTTGCATAGCTTTACTCAGACTTTGGAAAGATATGAAACAGAGCCGAATACAATTCGCTTAATTCTAAACTCATCAGGGTAAATCGGGAATCCAGTAACTGTTCTTCTGATTCTATGCTTTCATATTCAAGCTGGTCCTGAACCACATCGGTGAATTTTATGCTTTTAATCGCAAAATCATAGGTCAAGGTGAATTCTATTCTATCATTAAAAATGAGGCCGATTTGCGTCACTAAATAACCATTATCGATGTGTCGTTGCATCTCATCTGTGAGGTAGTTAACATTTTTAGCACGAATAACGCTTTGGGCCTCATCCAGAGTTTCTAACACTAAACTTGATCCAAACTCCAAACCGCCTTCGGCATGACCATCTGTTATCCATTTGGTCAGGACTGTTGCCATTGCTGAGGATTCTCCAAAAGCGGTGGCTTTGAACGAACCCAGGGTTTGACGCAGTTGTGAAACTAAGTTCTCCGCTGGATTTTGACTGGCAGAATCCACTATCATTAATTTATGGGTATTATCAAAATAAGCTCCCATTTTTTTCAATTTGGTAAAGGCCTGTGGCAGCAATTCAAAAAGAATTTCCTGTTTCATATCGCTTTGTTGCTTACGACCTGGTTTGTTGCCTGACTCCGCTTTGATTTGTGAAACTTTTTCCTGTAACTGTTGATTAACCACTGCTGCTGGTAAGATTTTTTCCTCAATTGCCATGGTAAATAGTTGTGCGTTTCCACTTTGTAAGCAATAAAGTTCATCATTAGCCAATGAAAAGGGTGAGATCCAGCCCTGAGAAGCGGTATCTTGAGAACCACATGGTTTTAAGGCATCGTGTGACAATTGTTCTGAAAAGTTGTCTGAATCAATGGAAAAATCATCAGGTAATTGAAAAATTCGGGCATTTTTAAACCACATAGTAATCCTTGTTTATAAATAATTTTCTATTTTAACCGATAGCACAAACTGAAAATAGACTTTTATTCACAGATCATACATGTTTATACTAAAACATGTATTATCCTAGTTGTGATACTGTCGTGAACTATTTTTGATAATATAACCAGGCTATTACATAAGGTATCATCATGAAAAAAATGTCATTTTATTTATTATTGCAATTTTCAACTTTATCTTTTGCCTATGACTTTGAATTAGAAAGTGCAGAATATCAAACACAGATTATTGAGTTGTTTACTTCACAAGGCTGTAGTAGTTGCCCGCCTGCTGATCGCTGGTTTTCTACTTTAAAAAATCAACCAGGCTTATGGCAGCGCTTTATTCCTCTGGCTTATCATGTTAATTATTGGGATTATATTGGCTGGAAGGACAAGTATGCTTCACCGAAAAACTCAATCCGACAAAGCTTACACAAAAAAGTGGGCAATATTCGATCCATATACACCCCTGGTGTTATTAAGGCTGGTCAAGAGTGGCGTTACTGGGGAAATCAAGCAATCAATAAATCCAGTTTAGATGTTGGTCAATTGAAGCTTGTTTTAAAAGATGATGACCTAACAGCAACCTTTAATGCCAAAGGTAAGTTCGCCAGCTATAATTTGACCATTGCCTTGCTTGCCATGGACATCGAAACCAAGGTGAAGGCTGGAGAAAATGCTGGAGAAGATTTAAAACAAGATTTTGTGGTCTTAAAACAGCAGACTTATACTGCCAACAAACCATCATTACAGCTTAATTTAGACCACAGCTTTTTTAAATCTAACCACGAGAAACTGGCCTTTGTGGCATGGGTAGAATTTGAGTTAAACCCCACCCCAATTCAGGCTGTTGGCAAATTATTATGATCAAAACATATAGTTGAATGAGGTATGGAAATTTCTACCCGCGGCCTCAAGGCCTGAGCCATGTTCACGGTATTTTTTGTCGAATAAATTTTCCAAACCAAATCTGAAATTGGCCGCTCCTGATAATTTCCAACTGGCATATATATTATAGGAAACAAATCCACCCGTACCATTTGGGTTAATTCTTGGGTCACCAACATCACGCGAACTTAATCTGTCTTGAGTGCCGGAGTAAATGATTTTAGGATTTATGCTCCACTGCTCATTGAGTTGCCTTTTGTACCCGATAAAACCGTTTAATGGCGGTATTCTGTCAGCTGGCTCTGTATTTCCATCTGAGGTTTCTTCTCCCCATGTATAGTTAAGCACAGCTTTGATCTCAGAATCTGCATCAATACTGTATTTAAAACTGCTTTCCAAGCCATATAAGACCACATCATTTATGTTTTGTGACTGCACGATAAATTGCCCGTCATCAGTTAATTCACCCGTTACCACACTGGCAATTTTGTCTTTGTATTTTGAATAAAATACCGTTAAGTCTATATGTGATTTTTTGCTAAAATGTTTCCAGCCTAAGTCCAGTGTGTGTACTGTTTCAGGTTTAATAGCGGTATTAATTATATTAAATCTATTACCTGGTCGTTCACCAACCTGACCAAGATCAAATATATTGGGTGGGCGAAATCCACGTCCCAGGTTTGAAAATAATCTATTGTGATCATCCAGATGGTACAGCCAACCGACATGCCAAGTTAGATCATCCAAATCCAAGGTATCATCGTTGATTTCTGGACTCTTTAAATCGATGCGGTAGTCGCTGTATCTCAACCCAAATGTGAGATCTTGATGATCAAAATATTTAGTCATATCTGCAAACACACCAACATGACGCATGGTTGAATCATCTGGAAACCTTGGCTCACTTATGCTTATAATTCCATCGTTAATTTTTTGTTTTGCACTGCTAATAGTGTCATGATAAAAATCCAAACCATATATCACTTCAAAGTGATTATTTAGTTGTTTATCAAAGGTGCTTTGAAACGATAACAATGCACTTTCATTTTGTTCTTTGGTAATAGAATCTGAATCGAAGTCAGATTTGATTCTATGGTCTTTAATTTGTTGCCATGCTATATGGTAATTTGAGTTGTCGTACCAGGATGTTGGCGTTTGATTGTCGTATGATAAATGAACAAACTGCCTTTCATTGGGCGAAAATAAAAACAGTGATGAGTCTGGTTCTGTTTGGCCAAATCCAACGACCAAATCATCAACTCTGGGAGTTGATGGTTGAGTTAAAAATTGTATATCAAATTTAATGAATTTATCTTCACTGAGATTAAACAGCCATTTATTGTTAAAGGCTCTGGAGGTATAGTTGGTGAAAGGTACTTTATCACCTCCACCTATGGTTCTTGTACCGATATCCTGATAGCTTAATCCGAATGTTGTTGCCACTTTTTCATTACCCATGTCCCACAATAGATGGCTGAGGGTTTTTTCATCGGCGGAATCATAGGAGAAAAATATTTCACCAATATTCTGCCACTCTTTACCATGGAAATTGGGGGTATGGGTAATAACATTAATCACACCGCCTAATGCATCTCCTCCATACAAAACCGATGCGGGACCACGAATGATTTCAATTTGTTCTGTCATAAAGGGGTCAACCAGCGCCAAATATTGATTTGGTGAATTACGAAAAAAGGCAGTATTCAAGCGCATGCCATCTATTAAGTGGACATTTTCAGACCCTTTTAAACCACGAATAATAGGGATTCCTTGACCTGGAGTGGTTTGTTGAATATAGACACCAGCTTCTTCACGAAGTAGATCTGGTAGTAGTGTAATATTTTTTTCTAATATTTCGGCCCGGGTCACCACTGATACAGCAGTTGACAAATTTTCTACAGTTTGTTTTTTTCGGGAAGCAGTAACCAGTACATTTTCAACATCTGCAACATCTGCGGAGTTGTCTTCATCAGACGGGTCGTTTTGTGGAGCCAATCCTAATAATAGGAGGAGTGTAAGAGATACCATAAATATAAATAGTTTAAGACCTAAGTGCTATATAGACTACAAAATCTTAGTTAAAGTTTCAAAAGGTTGCCGATTGTATCATTTAAGAATGAAATGAACAATCCTACTCTGTTTATCTATTTGTTTTATCCCAAATCCTGATATAGCAGCATGAATATATTAACTCTGTCATTCTCGCTAAGGTAGGGGTGAGCAATTATATGTAAATTAAGGCTTATTGACTCTTTACGTATTTTGCTATTTCTTTAGTGGTTAATATGTAGGATTTTCTGACTTTGTTATATAAAATGAATAATTCGTCCTGATGTTCGTTTTTTGCAGCCAGTTCCATTTTTCTGGAAAAGAAACTCAGACCATTAGCACCAATATTAGCACTGGTAGATTTAAGCATGTGAGCCATTTTCTGTATATCTTCAAAATTTTTATTCTGTAGGCCTATATTTATTTTTTTGAGAATGGATGGCGTTTCCTGTTCAAACATTTCTAAAAGCTGTACTATTTCATCTCCCATAAACTCTTTTATCTCACCTAGGGCTTTTGTACTTAACCATTTTTGGTTGATTGCAGCTTGTGGTATTATTGCTGTTTTGGGAGTTTTATCGATCACAGGAGAGGCCGGAGCTTGCTGTTCACTTTTATCCAGTTTTGTCATATTCTCAAGTGCCGCGGGTTGTTGTACCAATGGATCCCATTTTCTTAAGGTTTTTTCAAGAATGAAACGATTTAAAGGTTTTGACATATAGTCATCCATGCCTGCATCCAGGCACTTTTCTCTGTCACCCATCATTGCGTTTGCTGTCATGGCAAGTATTGGCGTCCTATTAAGTCCTGCTGCCGCTTCGTAATCTCTGATTTTTGCGGTACATCTATATCCGTCCATTACAGGCATTTGACAATCCATTAAGATCATTCTGTATCTATTCTGTTTAACTTTTTCCAGAGCTTCCTGACCATTCATGGCAAAGTCAAAAGGATAACCAATATATTGGATTAATTTTTCTGCCACTTTCAAATTAACTTCATTGTCTTCTACCAATAAAATCTCAGGGAGCAAGGTCTCGATTTTTTCCTGGCTTAATGGTTCACCTCGTGGCTTATTTTTCTCAATTTCTTCATCAGCTTCTTTTGACGCCTGAAATACTTCTATTTTGTTTAAAATCTCACCAATTGAATCATCTTTTGTCATCAACATGATGTTGTCATGTTTTGGAATTCCTGCAATATTATTATGATCCGATAATACACAGGCAAATAGCCCCTCCATTGTCTCCCCATTTGCTATGTCATTACAAAGACTGCGAACCTGTTTTCCCGCTGTTTCAAAATCAATAAACATTAACGCGCTTTTGGTTTGTTTGGAAATCTTGCTAATTGATGCAAAAATTTCATAAGCCTGAGATATTCCCAAAGCTTTTTGAAAGGAAATATCCTCCGCTTTCAGTTTTTGCGATATTTTATTAAACAATAATGGATTGGTATTAACTATAATAGCCTGATAGCCAGAGGTCTCAGATAGACCGGTACTGGTCTCACCCACAGATTTCAATAAAGGTAAATCAAAATAAAAGTTACTGCCTCGGCCTTTTTTCGATTCTACTGCAATGGTACCGCTCATTAGTTCAACTATTTTTTTACTTATTGCTAACCCCAGGCCTGTGCCTCCAAATTTTCTGGTACTTGACCCATCTTCCTGGGTAAATGGTAAAAAGATATTATCTGATGTCTCCTTATCTAAGCCTATACCTCGATCGATGACCTCAAACCTGATAATCTCCTTATTTGGAAAGTCTTTAATTTTTTTAGCAGTTAATTTGATTACACCTGTATTGGAAAATTTGATTGCATTACTTAATAAGTTTGACAAGACCTGTCTTACTCGAGTTGGATCACCTCGCAATAGTGGGCTAACATTTCTATCTACTTCTACCTCTATGGAAAGGTTCTTTTTTATTGCTGCCTGTTGATAAGATGAGTTGACCGCTGACAATATTCTTTGTATTTTTAAGCCCCTGGTTTCAACTGTCAATTTGCCAGCTTCAACTTTAGAATAATCCAGTAAATCATCAATAAGTTTTTGCATTTGAATGGCAGAAATATGTGCAGTACTAAGGTAGTCTCTCTGAAAATCAGATAATTCAGAATCTAATAAAATATCTAACAGCGGAATAATTCCATTTAACGGTGTTCTGATTTCGTGACTCATGGTTGCCAGAAATTCCATTTTTGCCATTTCTGCTGCAGCTATATCAATTTCTGCCTGTTTAATATCATTCTGGAATTTTTGATTATCGGTTTTCAAAACATCAATTTCAGAAATAAGCCCAAGTTTATCTAAACTGGCCACATCATCTCCATTATTGTTTTTCTCTTCTTTTTCCTGCCCGTTTAGTCTAGCAAAAAGCATAAAAATTGCTGTGAAAATAATGGTAAATATAGCTGTAGTGCTTTCTGTTGGCACTGATCTAAAAAATAGCAATGCTACAAATATTATTAAAACAGGCATGATAATCGCCAGTCGATGTTTTAGGGAGTGAAATAAAAGCAGGGTAGAAATAGTAATCAGAACATAGACCAGAGCATATGATGCGGGGAAATCATACAAATCCACCCACATAAAAACACCCCATGAGATGGAACTAAAAAGTAGTGCGTTAAATATAACTTGTTGTTTTTGGTCGTAGGTTAGTTTTTCATCGAAGAAGGGTAAATCTGTCAAAACAGCTAATAAACTTAAGACAACAGCAATCCATGGAAATAGCGAAAAATGTATAGATGCCGATAAAAAAATGGCAATAATTAATCCGACAATAAAAAATTTAGTTAGATCTGATTGTTGAATAAAATTGATAAGCTTATCTATCATGAGTTTGATTATAAAATAAATAAAAATATGATTTTATCAGAAATTTAAGTAAAAATGATAAAAAAGCTCATTTCAATCATATGTTTATAGCAACAACTCACTCCTCTGACCATTACCGCGAAGGTGCTAATCTCGAAAATAACACCTATTATCACT
>JAESTH010000252.1 GCA_016763695.1 Alcanivoracaceae bacterium | reverse complement strand
GATACAAATTGAATGTGAAAACCTCTCTGCCATTGGCCGCTTCTCTAAACCTGACTCGCAAGGCTTTGGCTTCATTTGTTCTATTAACCAGGTTAATCAAGGTATTAAATCCACCATTAACCGTATAATATGGAAAGATAAGTACTTGCCCCATGCCATTGCTGCTTAATTGAACAGCATTTATCTGTGTGCTAAATAGCAGAACCAGTAAATATTTTAGTAATTTTTTCATTTTTTCCCCTTTTGTTTCTTTTATTGGTCATCTCAATGTCTATTATTTATTAAGAAAATTAATTTTGCTGAATCAATATTTGCTTTCGTAACCGATATAAAATAATTGGATAAATAGTATTGATGTTTTCATCTGATTTCATCTTCAAGGCTACTGATAGAAATTAAATTGATACATTGGAAATTGATATCTTGAAAAGTGATATATAGATCTTTGATTTGAGTTGTTAAAACTCGATGTGATTGTGTTTGTACGAATACCACAAAATAGCACCCACAAACATATTTGTCTGTTTTTCATTTCCCGCTCCTTTCGCCCACCGCGAATGATTATGCCAAAGAACCACCAATATTCAGCACTCCTTCATTAAGTCAAAACAGGCAGGTCTCCGGACTTGTAAGACTGCATTTGAACCTTCCCAATTTTTACAATCAGTGGTATATCTCAAATGTACACTTAATTACCGTTACGGGGGTAGCTCTGGATTCTCACCAGATTCTCCTTTCACTAAAAACTAATTTAGCACCTATTCTCGTGTATTCCTAAATAACAGTGATAAGTCATGGTCATAAAACAAATCAGCCAACGTCAACTTGCACTGCTTATTATTGAATATATCAAGATTCTAGCAGTCGGGGTGTTAAAATTTCATTAATTGAGCTCTTATTTCTATAATAAGAGGTATATTCATAATTAGCACCTGAACGAGAAATGGAATCGTAGCGAGAAAAAGCCTGGTTTCGAGCAAAACATCTCATTATTTGAGAAGAATAGCTGGCTATTTGACACAAATAAGGTGATATTTTGACAAAATCCAGCTTTTTCACAGTAAATTATCCTTTCTCGTTCAGGCACTAACTACATTTACTCAATAATTTTTACACTTTGATCATTTCTCAGGCGCTCATTACCGCGAATAATAACAGAATCACCACTGGATAAAAGCCCTTTCACCTCTATTAATTCTCCTTGAGCCATACCAGTAATAACATCTACTTTATGGGACTTCTCCGCAACTACGGTATATACGTATGCACCACTTTTCCTTATGACCAGTGCATCTCTGGGAACAGCAATAACCATCTTTTTCGATTGGGTAGGTACCAATACATTAACAGCTTCACCCGACCATAAATTATCAGCACTGACTGTTAAGTGTACTTCGATGGTATGAGATCGCCCCGTTGCAGCGGGGATGAATCTTTTAATTTTGGCATCTATTAGTTGCCCATCGGTTGTTTCGATTTGCCAAACGGCACTGGTCTTAATTTGTGATTTATATTTAAAAGGTATATTCACAATAACTTCTAAATTATTGGCCTGCATAAACTCAAGCACATCATCACCAGCATTGAGTAACTGCCCTGGTTGAGATAGCTGTTGCATAACAATACCATCATAGGGCGCCTTAACTTTTAGCTTTTCCACCTGATCTAAATACTGTTTTAATCGCGCTTTTGCCTGTATCAAATCATTTCTTGCGGAAATAAAATCAGATTTATTTTGTTCTAACTCAGAATTTGAAATCAACTTCTTAGCAACCAAACCATTCAAGCGGGTATTCTCTGACTTAAGAAACGTAAGCTTTGCCTGACTACCTTTAACCGCACCATTAAGCTCATCTTTTCGATGGCGAACCTGACTGTCTATTAAGTGAGCAATAACATCACCTTTTTTAATCATGCTGCCAACTTCTACTATTTCTTTAACGATGCCTCTTGACTCAGTCTTGATTGTCGCAACAAATTTTGCCTCAACCATAGCAGGGACTTTTCTGACAGGAGCCATCATCAATTCCTGTACCGTCGCTATTTTAACGGGAGCTCCTGTGGATTGAGCCAGCGTATTGAAGCTCAATAATAAAGTCACTAAGGAGAAAAGTAATTTAAACATTTTTAAGTTCCATATCGGTTAAGTCTTTTGTTGTTAAGTTGGTTTCTGCTGCCACTTCATTTGAAAACAGCTTTAACAAACTTGGTAATAAAATTAAGGTAAATAAGGTTGACAAAAACATGCCACCAACGATGACCGCAGCCAGCCCCCTATACAGTTCAGTACCAGAACCTGGGATTAACAATAATGGCAACATACCAAAAATACTGGTCAAGGTGCTCATTAATATGGGTCTGATTCGTAATAAAACCGCGTTTTTAACCGCCTCATCCCGACTCATACCATCTGCCTGAGCTTTTCTGGCTCTATCAACCAGCAAGATGGCGTTATTAACCACCAAACCTAACAATATAATAAACCCAATCATGGTTAGCAGATCCATTTGTTGTCCTACAGCCATATCCATTATACGAATACCCAAAATACCACCTACAGTCGCCATTGGTATAGTGGTGATCACCAGTAATGAGTCTTTAAATGACTGGAACATGGCACTAATTAATAAATACAAAATAATGATCGCTAGTAAAAATGAATTAGTTAAGCTTTTAAGAGCGATGGTTAATGACTCTGCCGTACCGCGATAATTGATCATACTATCAGCAGGCAACATACTTTTCAGCATGGGCGTGAGTTCTTTTTCTAGCATGTTCATACCTTCTTCCAGCGCGACACTATCAGGAAGAGTCACACGTAACGTCAAGGTTCTCAGTCTATCTAGCCTATTAATTTGACTGGGACCTGCTGTTCTGGTGATTTCTGCTAAATCACCCAATGCTAATATTTCATTTGAGGCGGTATAAAGTGGTACATTTTGTAATTCTTCTGGTGTTATCCACGCATCACTGCGCAAGATCACATTAAATCGACGGGTTCCATTAAAGTATTCTCCAACAAAATTACCATTGCCCAGTGATCTGATTACACCTGATAACTGGCCTCTACTCCACCCTGCCTCGGCTAATGCCCTATCGTTGGGTTTCAATCTTAGTTCTGGTTCTCCATATTCCAGACTTGGTGATGGTCTGACCTGTGCTTTGGGAATAATCTCACGAATTTTAGCAAATGCGGCCTTACCCACTTCTAACAGCTTCTCAAAATCACCACCCTGCAGATCCACATTGATTTGTCTGGCACCACCCACACCCCTAAAAACAGAAGCTCTTCTGGCGAAACCAAAAGTATCTGGCAAATTGGTTAAAATCTGTGAGTTAACAATACCCAACAATTCATCAACCTCATCAGAATTTTCTGCCTGAACTCCAAAAAAAGCACCTTGCCCAAATAAGCCCAGGAAATAATTCTTCACCCTTGGTTGCTTATCGCCATCGACATAGGGTTGCATTCTTTCTTTTATCACTTCAACCAGGTCTTCTTTGGCTGATGCCGCTGACAATCCAGGCTGTGGCAACAAAAACCCAAAGCTTTGAGTTCGTTTACCAGCAGGTAAATAATCAGCAGGTGGGATGATCAGCCACGCGATCAACATCGGTATGATGGTCAGTGTTAATATCCAGCTTATTTGCTTCCTTCTGGTATTGGTGATACGACTGATGAAGTTTGACACCCCTTCCCACCAATGGTAATGATGATCCTCAAAATTATCGTCTTTTATCCACTTGGCTGCTGCTGCTGGCAAAACGGTTACCGCCACAATCAGCGAAACTATGATGGAAACAGAAATGGTCACCGCCAAATCTGCAAATAACTGCCCTGACTCATCTTTGAGAAAAATGATGGGTAAGAAAATAGCCACCGTAGTCGCAGTTGATGCCATCAAGGCAGCCCAAACTTGTGTGGTTCCAATCAATGATGCTGCGGTGGCTTTTAAGCCCTTTTCCCGCTGCCGTATAATATTTTCCAATACCACAATAGCGGCATCAAGCACCATGCCCGTGGCAAAAGCCAGACCAGCCAAAGAAATAATGTTCAGCGAGCGACCCAGTACCTCCATCGCAATAAATGAAGCCAATAGACAGATAGGAATAGCCAGTGCCACTATCAATGCTGGTATTGTTCGTTTTAGAAAATACCACAAAACCACCACCGCTAAAAACATGCCTAATAATAAATTATTCCGTACCATGCTGATTGATGACTTGGTATAAACCGTTTCATCATATAACTGGCGCAAAACCAGACCATTGTCTTTGAGTAACCCATCTTCCAGTTCCTTCATGGTGGCTTTTAATTCTGTCATGACATCAAGCACGTTGACCCCAGCTTCAGGAATAACATTTAAAACCAGAGCCGACTCACCATTTTGCGTAATTGAGCCTGTAACATCCTGCATCTGCATTTTTACATCGGCAACATCTTTAAGATAAATGGGCTTGCCATCACGCCACTGTAAAATCATATCCATTAAATCCGATGCATCATATTTGCCTTCATAGCGAATGGTATATTTACGCTTGCCAACATCTTTGGAACCCGCAGAAACATTTCTAAAAGAATCGCTTAAATTGGCAAATTGGGTCAGATCAATACCTAAAGTAGCAGCTTTGAAAGGATCAAAAGTGATGCGTAATTCATAAGGTCTGCCACCAAACGATGAAACCGCAGTCACACCTTTAATCTGCTCCACTCTGGGAACAATATTGTCATTGATGAAATCCTGATAAGTGGCAATATCTTTGTCAATACCTTCCCTAAATTTAAATGAGTACCAGGCAATGGGATTACCACCAAAACGACTGGCACCCAAATTAACCCGAGGTTCAGTTGCATCAACTGGATAGGACGGCACTTGATTGAGGCGATTGATGACTTCTACCAGAGCCCGTTGCATATCCATATCAGATGAAAACTCCAGCGTAATATTTGAGCTTCCTGAGCTGGCGGATGATGACATTTGCGTTAGACCAGGTAAGCCCTGAAATACTTTTTCTGTGGTTCAAGAATTTCTGATTCCATTTCCTCAGGCGCTGCGCCACGCCACGCGGTACTGATCCCGATTGCAGGACGTTCAACATTGGGAGCTAACTGAATAGGCAGTCTGACTAGGCTGAGATAACCAAAAATGGCCACCAGCAATACGGCGACTGCTACAGCAACCCGATTTTTTAGAGAGGCTTGTGTTAATTGCACTTTAAATCAAATATATTTTAAACGATCATTATAAATGAAAAATATTTAATGTGTCTATGCCAAAAGTCACTGATTTGTTTTTTTTGTCCAATTTTCAAAGTTGCTGATCTGGGAGACACATCACATTTTGATTTTTTAAGCCAATATAAGATAGATAAAAATTATTGGCAATAACAAAATGAAACTTTTACTTTTTATACTTCTCGCCTGTTCTGGCCTCTATTCACCAACAATAATAGCTGGCACCAATCCCGTTGATTTTGACATTGTCTATGTTCGTCAAGTGCGATTTGGCGATGAGACAAATACCATCTGGCCAGAAATTTTTCATCCAGCACGCATGGACGAAGGTGCTGATTTAATGTTACTGCATCCTGATGGTAGTGAAGAAATCCTGATAGACTGTACTGTTTGTAGTGTTACCGATCCGTTTATTTCATTTGATGCACAATGGGTTTTTTACAGTTTATTTCATGATTTAACCCAAGTTAACACCCAACGTGGCGACCTGCCTTTATTGGGCGCTGACCTTTTCAGAATCAATTTAGTCAGCAGGGAAATTCAACAACTAACCCATGGAAAGTTCACCCCAAATACCGGCAATGGTAACTGGGACGAAAGCAACCCACTTAACCCATCATCAGAATTTAATCGACTGGGTTATGGAATCCTCAACCTAGGTCCCATGCCTTTACCCGATAACAAACTGGTATTCAGCAGTAATCGTAACGGCTATGTGCCAACAAAAGGCTTCACCAATCCAACCCTACAACTTTTTGTGATGGACATTGACGGTGAAAACATAGAAGCCATTTCACCCATGACTATTGGTAGCGCATTACATCCCACCATACTCAACGATGGGCGCATCATGTTTTCCTCCTATGAATCACAAGGCCTTAGGGACAGGCGCATGTGGGGCATTTGGACCATCGATCCTGATGGCCGAAATTGGGCACCACTGGTCAGTGCACTAACCTCTCCCAATGCCTTTCACTTCACTACGCAAATTTCCTCTGGTGAAATCATTGTTGAACAATACTACAACCTCAATAACAATGGTTTTGGTGCTTTATATGCCTTGCCTGCCGCACCTGATGCTGGCATTCCGCCATTTGGCAGCCCCGATCCATCATTAAACCCAGCCATAGACCAAACCACCAGTGACATCAACTCACCTTCTACCTTTAAATTTTCATTCACCCCACAAGGATATTATGCCGTCACCCCCATGACCCATCCGCAGGATCATGCCGCTCCACTGGATTTTGATGGTATCACCAGAGTGGGTAAGTTCACCCAGCCATCTGCGGCACCTGACAATGACATATTGGTAGCCTGGACACCAGGCCCTGCCAATGACCTCAATCGACCCACAACCATGCCCTACTACGATAGCGGCTTATATATTATTGATAACAGCAATCCAGTTTGGCACCCAAACGAGTTAATATTGATAAAAAATGACCCCAATTATAATGAAGCATGGCCACGGGCAGTGGTGACCTGGAAGTCAATTCATGGCAGCAATGAGCCTGCGAAAAAGAGCTGGCTACCAAATGATGGTTCTATCCACAGCGAACTGCCTGCTGGCACAGCTTATGGCCTGGTCGGAACCAGCAGCTTCTATAACAGAGATTCTTTCCCAGGTAAAGGTGACAGCAATTTCGATGGTTTAGATCCGTTTAACACCTCCCAAAATGACAAGAGCAGTAACTGGGGCTGGCAAGGAGCCGATGCAGGAAAATATACCGACAGTGATATATGGGCAGTCAGATTAATAGCCATGGAGCCAATCACTGACAGACGTTATGGCCCTAATCACTCGCCATCAAACCATGCTGGCGATTTTATCAGTCATGCCAATGAAAAATTACGCATACTGGGTGAAATCCCTCTGAGAAAATTTAATCAAAATGGCACGCCTATTCTTGATGATGAAGGCAACCCTGATACTAGCTTTCTGGCAAAAATTCCAGCCGATACCCCTTTTACATTCCAGACACTGGATCGCAACGGCATGATTCTCAATGCATCACAGACCTGGCATCAATTACGCCCTGGAGAAATGCGAGCAGACTGTGGTGGTTGTCATGCCCATAGCCAGATGCCCTTATCATTTGCCAGCACAGCTGCCAGTGATGTTAACTATCAGGTATTAAATCTGACCAATTCAACACCCTTGGTCACCCGTGATGAACAAGGCAACAATAGTATTGAAGATGTTGCACAGTCTCTGGTAGATATTGAATTCTATCAGGATATACGCCCAATCCTACAGCAACACTGTATAGCCTGTCACAACAGCAGCCAACAGGCTGGTCAACTGGTACTTGATGATACCTCAATAGTGTCCGACAATAAACCAGGTGATTACCTGCGTCTGGCTGCCGATAGTGCGGCAAATTTTGGCTATCCACCCGTGATACCAAACCTGATATGGCGACAGACCAATGCCAGTCGTTATATTCGTAAATTTCAAAGTCGCAGAAGTTTATTAATATGGAAAATTTTTGGCGAACGCCTGGATGGCTGGAGTAATGCAGATCATCCAACCGAAACCACTCCAGGTGATGCCAGCACCCTACCTCCTGGCGCCAACACCAATGCTGCTGACCTGGACTTCGTTGCCAGCACAGCACACCCAGCTGGTGGCATGCCAGCATTAAGCATGAAAGAAAAATTTACCGTTGCCCGCTGGATAGATTTAGGCGCACCACTGGATATATCCGTAACCACTGGCACTGGCCTGGGCTGGTTTATTGATGACATAAAACCAACTCTAACTATCAGCCAGCCAAGGCACAATATTAATAACCAACCCATTAACTTGATTAAATTTGCTCTGGCTGATGCAAATTCTGGGATAAATTTTTCAACACTGTCCATAAAGGCTGATTTTCCCATAAACAGCAACCCAGCAGATACCGAATTAAGTACTCTAGCAAGTCTGATCAGCGAAGGAATTTATCAAATTCAACTTGATCAGCCCTTAAGCATCGATTCCACAGAACGCCATATAAGAATAGAAATCACCGATAATCAGGGCAATATCAAACGCAAAGACCTGCGCTTTTTCACCTCTGATTTAATTTTTAGTGATGGTTTTGATTGAGCAAAACAAATTTATGTTAAACTATGTTTGTTGATAACCAGAGAGAAGATCATGACTTTATGTCCTTATGCCGCCATATCCAGCTGTAGCAAATGTCCTATAAAAAAAGTTTGTCTGTTAAAAGGCGTCATTGGTGACTATAAAAAACCTGAGGAAAATAGTGAGTCTGATAAAAAAGATTCGAGTGAAAGTTAGTTAGGTAAGGCTAATAAGTCACTTGCTTAGCTGTTATAGTTTAACTGATTTTGTACTTGATTATTTGTCACATTTTTGTTATAAATTAGTCAATCCAAACTATTTTCAAACATCATGCCTACATTTAAACAGCTAATCCTCATCAGCACCTTAGTATTCACAACCCTCGTCAATGCAAAATCCAAGTTTAAGACGGCAAAAAGTTTTGCCGAACTACAACAAGTAGTTGAAAACTTAGGAAAAAAAGGCCAAAAAAGAACACTGGTAGTAATGGATGACGATGATACCTTAACCATGATGAGCTGCCCGAACCAGAATGATGCAGCAAGTTGTCAATATTTGGGTGGGCCTGCCTGGTTAGCTGGCAGCAGACACTGTTGGCAACAGCTTCACACTATAGAGTGACTGATAATTTTAACCAGCTAATTGATATATCTGACATGCTTTTTGCCATGAACTATATGGGTTATACAGAGCAGATAATCCCAAGCATACTTCAATCCTTGACTGCATCAGGAGTCAAATTACTGGTATTAACTGCCAGAGGCGGTGGTACAACTTCCGCTACTGAAAACCAGCTTTCACATCTTAAATTAAATAATATTAACCCCAATAGTCCTGAATTTTTGGCATTTATCAGTGAAAATGCCCTGCTAGGCAAAAAAAGCAGGTCATCCAGTATTGCCAGTCCTTTTAAAGCCAAAAATTGTTTGGCTAACAAACGCTCCATCAGTTATCAACAAGGCGTGATGTATGTCGCAGGACAAAATAAAGGTGAAATGTTAAAATGTTTATTAAAACAAACCAAGTCATCGCGCATCAGAAACATTGTATTTATTGACGATACCAAACACAACGTGATAGATGTTAATAACGCTTTTGCCAAAGACAGGCGCTACAATGTGACTGGTATTCACTATACCGCGTTAAAAGATCATAAGGAGGCATTAACTATAGGAAATAATTCTGCCACTTATCAGTTTAACGCACATCAGAGGTGGGAAGCTATCAAGGCAACATTAGAGCAGCAATTACAAACACCTGCTGCTATTGATTAACCCTTTAAAATCTTATTGTCATTGATGTAATGGTCCAATAAAG
>JAESTH010000251.1 GCA_016763695.1 Alcanivoracaceae bacterium | reverse complement strand
GAAAGTGCTGCTGATATGGATGTGGTTAATACTATCGTTGGTGGTGATGAAATCAAATCAATTTCGATTGAAGGTGATGCCACTGCACTGCTGGATGCACAAGCCGATAGAGTGGCAGAATGGAGTAAAGCAATAGCTGAGTAAACCGTAACTGTTCGGCGATATCAGATATTATGATGTAAGTTGTTGATTTTTAAGTATTTATGATAACATGGCTGTTGTTGGGCGTTTGTACGGAGGTAGTCACGCATCTCATAAATCAATGTCTTACAGAAACTGCATAGATAACAAAACCCCAATTAAAATATTAATTGGGGTTTTGTTATTATTATTACCCTGATTTTCCATACATCCCAATTGTATACACTCTAAATCGCGTTTCTATATTGGGATTAGGGTGTCACTCAAATCCAGATGAAAAAATCATATCTACTAAACTATTACACTGCGATGGTATCTGCGTGTTGCTGATACTGATATCATCCAGATACCAGCCCTCTTCATTTAGATTTCCATCCGTTGAATAGTTCCAGCGGACTTTTATCGCCTGTCCCTGATAACTGGTTAAGTCTACGGTGTGTTGCTGCCAGGTCAGATTTGTTCCGGTAAAGGAGGGCGTTCCCTGGGTATAACCACAAGCATCACTACTGCTTCTAAAGCTACCAGGGTAGTTAGGTGAAAGTAGCACTTGATCCCACTGACTTTCATCGGTGGTGATTTCAACCACACCTCCATCCCACTCATCTTCAATATCGAAGGCTGTCCAAAAGCTCAGCTGTGAGCTTTCTCCGGCTGTTAAGGTAATTGACTGAGTTGATAAATCATTACAGATGTTACTCTGGTTTTGTCCCCAATAACTTCTATTACCAGAGTGTGCTCTGGTGGTGTTGATTTCCCAACCTACGTGGCGCGTTTCCTGATTAAATCCTGAGTCTCCAATTTCTGCCCCAGCTGCCCATATGCCATTTTCTATGGGTCCAGTGGCTATGCTAGATAATTTGACAACATTATTATCCTGAGATTGATTGCTTTCATCTCTTGAACGCACTAAATAGTAATATTCTACATCACCAACAACACTTGTATCATGCCATTGATTAGCACTTATGGCCGATGCTACTTTATTTGCGGCATCGGGGATAAAAGCCGGGTTGGTCGATTTGTAAATATCATAACTTATGTTACTACTACAGTAGCCACTGGCTGCATTCCATAGAATATCCAGACCACAACTTGAAGTATTGCTACTGCTGACTGCGTTGATACCTGAAAATAGGGGAGCGGTAGTACAAGTGCCTGTGGTTATGGTTTCTACACATATTGAACGATCAGATTCACATTCTCCCTCATTGGTTGCCTTACTTATTTTATAGCCTATATTGACCTGTCCTGAGGCTAAATTATCAGAATATGATGCAGATGTGATGTTTTGTGCAATCATTTCAAAATTATCTACCGCACAACCTCCTTCAGAACGAAAGACATTGTAAGATTCTCCACCAGTTAAATCATTGGTCCAGCTTAAGTCAATGGTATTATCGCCATTTGCCTGTGCATCCAGACCTTCGGTGGCAGCTATTGTTGGACATATATTTGGATCCAGAATAAATAAACCGCCATCAAAATCACTCATAATTACCACGCCACTCTCAAAGTACGGATAGTTGCTCCAGGCTCCATTAAAGCTTGCGCCATCATTGGCCGGATAACCATCAAAACTGGCGACTTCTTGCAAATTACCATTGCCAATATCACTGATCTCAACAATGCTTAATCCACTGGTGTAATTAGTCAGATAAGCATAGTTTCCTTTGATGTAGAGATTGTGATCTATTGATGCTTTGGGGCCATTATAAAAGCCAATAATCTGTGGCGACTCCAGATCAATTAAATCCCAGATATAGGTTTTGGTATTGTGACCATTTCTTTGTTCATCTAACTCATCATTCATCAGGTAGTATCTTTGGTCTTCTGTTAACCAGCCCTGATGAGTGTATTGCGAGTTGGCATAACCCGTTCTAGATATCTGTACAGGGCTATTTTTGGTTGTAACATCAACAATGGTTAAGGTGTCTTCATTGGAGTTAAAACAGATTTCCTGACCCGCATGTTGACTATCTGGGCCAATATAACTCACACATTGTGCATCATGAGTATAACCATCAGAACTAAAACATCCCGCGTTAACTGGGTTAGTTGGGTCTTGAATATTGACCATATGTAATCCACCACCACATGTCCCTGTACCCACCGCATAGGCAAAACCAGTGGCTTCATTAATGACAATATTGTGTGCATTGCCAAATTCGGTGTAGCGTGGTGTATTATTAACGGAAAATTCTACAGGAGGAGAAACAATGTTTCTCAATAGTGTGAGATCAAATATCTGCATTCCGTGACCGCTGGCCTCAGAGACAATAAAAGCATGGTCTGCATAGGTTTTAACATCACGCCAGATACTGTTACTTGTTGCCGTGGCTAGTTTACCTAAATAAATGGGGTTCTTTGGATCACTAATGTCGACAAAAGTTGTTCCATAGCTGAGCGTGGTGATAGCGTACTCCTTGCCTGTTTGTGGATCAGTCCAACCCCAGATGTCTGAGCCAGTATCACCAGCGCCACCACCCATGACATCAATGTGGACACGGTGAAGTAAGTCAACATTGTTACAGGGATAAATATCTGCGAAACCATTTTCATCACACGCAGTAAAGGGGTGTGCAGTAATCTGGAAATTGATAAAAAGCAGGATAAAAAATAGAATAAAAGAAGACAATGTTTTCATGATAATTAATGTGCCTGTGTAAAGTTAGTAACTGGCATATTGGATCGTGTCCATGTGCCGCCCTCTGTTCCCTTGTAAGTAACATCTATGTCCATTATGCCATCTGTGCCCAAGTTTTGGGAGTTACTGTTTAAAATTAATGAAATTGTACCAGCAACAACGCTGCTGGTTTGTGTGGGAATAGCATTTCTGCCAAAGCCATGAACCTCAAGTAAATCAAAAGTAACCTCCTGAGCCACTCCAAAACCTGCTTTCTGACCAATAACCCAACGTGGGTTTCCATCAGCATCATAATAATAAATGATAGCAATAATGGTATCATTAGTGAATGCCAGTGATAAGCCCCAGCCTGTATCATCATTGCCTGTCCACCATGTACCACCAAAATCAGGAGTAGGATAGTTGTTCTGTGCTATCAGAGGTTCTATACACCATGTGTCTAACTGGTCACCCAGTTGCCAGCTTGCCAGCGCAATATTTTCACTTCGGTTGACTCCATCGTTACAGGCCTCTGAGTCCCTTAATGTATCACTATTAAAATTGATCGATAAAATATTTGTACCAATACTATCATCAATGATATTTGGAGTGCCTGCACCTATTGGGCTAATAGAGAAGTCATAAATAGATCGTTGTAGGGTATCACTTTCCATGTTTACATTCAGCACCCCATTTTCAAATGTGGCTAATGATGTATACCACTCTGGATTGCCATCATCGTCATAAGTATAGAAAACCGTAAAATAAAGGTCATTAACACCTATTGGTTCAACCACAAAGCCATGACCATTACGACTAAGATCATACCACAGTCCTGGTTGAGGTTGAAGGGGAGCTAAAACGGTTTGGCATTGAGAGTGAACCTGAACATTGCTGATGCTGATATCATCGACAAACCAGCCTTCACCATTATTGACCACATCGGATGAATAGTTCCAGCGCAGCTTAATGTTTTGTCCCTGAAACTCAGATAAGTCCAGGCTGTGTTTCTGCCATTTTAAGTTGCTACCAGTAAATGATTTTTCACCGGCTTCATATCCACAACTGTCATTGCCCAGTCTAAATTGATTTGGGTAATCTGGTGTCAACTCAACACTTTGCCAGTTATTGGTAAAAGTTGATACTTCCACTACGCCGCCATCAAATTGAAGATCCAGATCATAGGCAGTCCAAAAATCTAGTGTTGACTGTTCTCCTGCTGTCAGCTCTAAAGTCTGAGTGGTTAAGGCGCTACAGGTTTGAGAATTATTTTGTGACCAGTAGCTTCGTTCGCCAGAGTTTTTTCTGGCGGTGGATTGCTCCCAACCCACATGCTTGTTTTCTTGACTAAATCCAGTATCACCAACTTCAGCACCAGCTGACCATATACCATTATTAATTCCACCTTCGACTTTGTCCGAAACTTTTAATACATTATGTTCTTGCTTACCAGAACTGACATCGGTTGCACGCACTAAATAATAGTATTCTGCATCGCTTAATACATCAACATCATGCCATTGTGTGGCCGTTATGTTACTGGCTGTTTTATTACTTGCATCAGGTGTAAACTCAGGATCTGTAGACTTAAAGATATCGTATTTTACCTCGGACCCACAAAATGAGGTTGCTGCTGACCAACTGACGTCCATCCCACAATTTGCAGTATTACTGCTGCTTGCTGAGTTGACTCCAGAAAATTGTGGTGCAGCGATACAGCTGCCAGTGGTTTGGGTTTCAACACATATTGATCTTTCAGACTCACACTGTTCAAAATCCGAAGGAATAAATTTGCTGATTTTATAGCCAATATTAACCTGTCCAGAAACATCATTATCAATATATGCAGCATCAGTTATTCCTCCTGCTACTTTAATAAAATTATCGGCATCACAGCCGCCTTCGGAGCGATAGACATTGTATGTTTGCGAACCAGTCAAATCAGGGTCCCAACTCAAGGCAATACTGTTATCACCGTTGCTGCTGGCAAGTATACCCTGTGCTTGTGTGGATGCTGGGCATAAATTGGGGTGTAAAATAAATAATCCTCCATCAAAATCACTCATGATGATATTACCACTCTCAAAATAGGGGTAATTACTCCAGGCACCATTAAATGTTGCTGCATCATTAGCAGGATAACCATCGAAACTGGCAACTTCCTGTAAGTTACCATTGCCAATATCAGAAAGATCAACAATTCGTAAACCACTGGTATAATTTGTCAAAAAAGCCAGATTGCCTTTAATATACAAATTATGATCTATAGAATTTTTGGTGCCGTTATAAAATCCCAATAATTGTGGGGCATCTATATCCAACATATCCCAGATATAGGTTTTGGTTTTATGTCCAAGGTTTTGCTCATCCAATTCATCATTCATTAAATAATACCTGTGATCATCGGTTAACCAGCCCTGATGGGTGTATTGTGAACCGCTATACCCTGTTCTTGATAACTGTATGGGGGCATCTTTATTAGATACATCGATAATTGTGATGGTGTCCTCATTGGAGTTAAAACAGATTTCTTTGCCAACATGTTCTGTATCAAAACCAATATAGTTAACACACTGGGCATCATGGGTATATCCATCATTGCTAAAACACCCAGCATTTACTGGTGTTGCAGGGTTTTGTAAATCAATCATATGCAGGCCACCACTACATGTGCGTGTGCCTACCGCATAAGCAAATCCAGAGTCTTCATTAATAACAATGTTATGTGCGGAACCAAATTCAGTGTATCTATTTGTGGCGGAAAATGTGACAGGTGGATTGTCAATACTTCTTAATTGGGTTAAATCAAAAACCTGCATACCGTGGTTAGCGGCTTCAGAAACAATATAGGCATGATTATTGTAAGTTTTAACATCTCTCCATAGGCTATTGGAAGTTGCACTAGCCAGATTGCCTATAACAACAGGGTTTTTTGGGTCACTGATATCGACAAATGAGGTAGCAAAGCTCATGGTCATAATAGCATATTCTTTACCTGTATCAGGATCCGTCCAGCCCCAGATGTCTGATCCTTTGGCATTGGCATTGCCGCCCATAACATCAATATGGACTCTATGCATCAAGTCAATATTTTCGCAGGGGTAAATATCCGCCATACCATTTTCATCACAAACGGTAAAGGGGTGTGAGAATAAATTAAAACTAATTAATAAAAGGCCAAG
>JAESTH010000250.1 GCA_016763695.1 Alcanivoracaceae bacterium | reverse complement strand
TATTTTTATGAGTGAGTTATTTTTTATATTTATTAGCGCCGTTCTTATCAACAACTTTGTGTTGGTGAAATTTTTAGGCCTGTGTCCTTTCATGGGTGTCTCAAATAAGTATGAATCTGCTCTGGGAATGGGGCTGGCAACTACCTTTGTTTTAACGCTATCATCAATTATTAGCTATTTTATTCATACTTATTTATTAATACCATTAGGATTAGAGTACCTTAAAACCCTGAGCTTTATTTTGGTTATTGCTGTTACTGTACAAGTAACCGAGTTAATCCTGCATAAAACCTCACCATTATTGTACCAGGTATTGGGGATTTTCTTGCCATTAATCACCACTAATTGTGCAGTACTGGGTGTTGCATTACTGAATATCCAACAACAAAACAACCTGATTGAGTCTGCGGTATTTGGGTTTGCGGCATCCGTTGGATTTACCTTGGTATTGGTTCTTTTTTCTGCCATTAGGGAACGCATAGAGATGGCGGATATCCCTCAGTCTTTCAAAGGCACACCTATCGCATTGATTACCGCAGGTATCATGTCTATTGTTTTTATGGGATTTGGCGGCATGACTAGATAAACAGATGAGTTCATTCTTTAGTTTAATCATTATTTCTTTTGTGGCTTTATTGTTTGGCTTTGTTGTCATGTGGGTTTCGAAAAAATTTAAAGTCGAAGGCAATCCAATTGTAGAACAAATTAATGCTGTATTGCCACAGACCCAATGCGGTCAATGCAACTTTCCTGGTTGTAAACCCTATGCAGAGGCCATTGCCAGTGGCGAAGCCCCCATCAATCAGTGTCCACCAGGTGGCGAAGAAGGCATAAAAAAGCTGGCTGAATTATTAGACCTGGAAGTCCTGGAACTTAACCCCGAAAATGGAGAAGAAACAGCCATTGATATGGTGGTAGAAGTAGTCGAAAAAGATTGTATTGGGTGTACAAAATGTATTCAGGTATGTCCTGTTGATGCCATAATAGGCGCCCCCAAGCAAATGCATACCATTATACTGGATACCTGTACTGGTTGTGATTTGTGTATACCTGCCTGTCCCGTTGACTGTATTATCCCTATCCCTGTGCCCCTTCCAAAATCTATTCAACGCTTGGATAGGCCGAATATATTTGCCACTATTGCGGAGTCACAACAATGGTAAACAATAGCAATCAGATCAATGCAAATCATCTGCATTCATTTAGTGGAGGATTAAAACTCAAACATCACAAAAATGATTCTCTGCAAAATGGATTATCTCGATTAACTCTTCCTGAAAAGCTCTATATTTCTTTGCGAATTAATCGAGGAAATATTGCTAAACCAATTGTAAATATTGGAGATAGGGTTTTAAAGGGACAGATTATTGCCAAACCTGATACTGCAAATGGTTCATACATTCATGCATCCAGTTCAGGAACTGTTACAGCCATAGAAGAACGAACCACCGCAAGTCCTGATGCAGATATATCTACAGTGATAGAAATCAGCACCGATGGCAAAGATGAATGGATTAAACTGATTGAAAATAATATTCTGGAAAAAATTAAAACCTGTACTGCCAGAAATATCATTGACGCCATTCACGATGGAGGCCTTGTTGGCTTAGGCGGGGCTGGCTTCCCAACTCACTTAAAATACAAGTCAAAAGATAATGAGGTTCACAGCATAATTGATACTTTGATAATTAATGGCGCCGAATGTGAACCATATATTACCTGTGACGAGCAGTTAATGATAGATTATCCTGATGATTTGATTAATGGAACTTTACTATTAATGAAAGCCTCAGGTGCATCTCAAGCCGTCTTAGCCATTGAGGATCAGGTTGGTGGTATCAAAACTCGACTAGAACACATACTAAAGCTACGGCAGATAGAAAAAATAGTCGTTATCAAAGTCCCTACCATTTACCCCGCTGGTGGTGAAAAACAGCTGATTAAAGTGTTAACTGGTCAAGAGGTACCATCAGGTGGTCTACCGCTAGACTTGGGTATTATTGTACAAAATGTAGGCACAATCAAGGCCTTAAGTGATTTCGTCTCACGTGGTCAACCATTGGTTGAACGGGTTGTCACCGTGGCTGGGGACTGCATAGGGAAAGCACAAAATTTCATCACGGCTATTGGCACCCCTATCAATCATCTACTGCAGCAGGCACAATGTGATTTCGATGCAACACAACGCTTGGTTATTGGCGGCCCTATGATGGGCTATGCCATGCCCGATGCTGCAATAGGTATAGATAAAACCAGCAATTGTATACTGGCATTAAGCGCAAAAAACACCCAACAACATGGTGAAACCATGCCCTGTATTCGCTGTGGAGAATGTGTAAATGTTTGCCCTGCTGAACTGTTGCCACAGCAATTACACTGGTATATAAATGGCGGTAATCTGGAAAAAGCACGCGAGCATCATCTGTTTGACTGCATAGAATGTGGCGCATGTGCTTGGGTTTGCCCCAGCCAGATCAAATTGGTAGATTATTATCGTTATGCCAAATCAGAACTGAAATATCTTGATTATAAACGCGAAAAATCAGATATAGCACAGAATAGACATGAGCAAAGGGAAGACCGTCTATTGAGGTTAAAAAATGAACGGGCTGCAAAGAGAAAACGCACCAGACGCAGGAGTAATGACCCAGATAAAATGAAACTAGATTTACAGGCAACATTAGACCGAGTCAATGCCGCAAAAAAAAGTAAAACTGACAACAGAGAGCAAATGAATGAATCCAAGTAAAACATTCAACACCCAAAGTGCCCCACATATTCCCAATAATAATACAGTAGCAAAAGTGATGCTTACCGTGTGGCTGGCTCTAATACCTGCGATGATTGCCCATGTGTTCTTTTTTGGAACAGGCATCATTATCCAGTTAACTTTGAGTATTGTTTTCGCTTTGGGATTTGAAGCCATGAGCTTGAAATTACTCAATAAACCCATAAAGCTATTTCTCAAAGATTATTCCGCCTTTGTCACAGGATTATTATTTGCTTTATGTATTTCTCCAGTTGCGCCGTGGTGGGTCAGCTTTATTGGTATGTTTTTTGCCATTGTTGTTGCTAAACATTTATTTGGTGGACTGGGGCAAAATATTTTCAACCCTGCTATGGTTGGTTTTGCAGTGGTATTGATTTCATTTCCTCAATCCATGTCAATTTGGCTGGCACCTCATGAAATCAGCCCTTATGCCATGTCATTTCTGGAAAATTTACAAGCCATATTTCTCAATCAATTCCCAGCAAGTATAACATTTGACACGCTGACACAAGCGACTCCATTGGACAGTATTAAAACAGGTATCAGTCAAGGTTTCTCCCAAAGTGAAATATCCTCACAACCATTATTTGGTGATTTTGGCGGTTTGGGATGGGAGTGGATTGCTAATTTTTATTTCCTCGGTGGCCTATTTTTAATTTATAAAAGGATCATTACCTGGCGCGTGCCCGCAGCAGTAATATTAACCACCATTGCTTTTTCCTTGCCTTTTAATATTTATGATGCTGATCACTTTATTGGGCCAATACAGCACCTGTTTTCTGGCGGTTTAATGTTGGCAGCATTTTTTATTGCTACCGACCCAACATCAGGTTGCTCCAGCCACAAAGGACAGCTAATCTTTGGAGCGGGTGTGGCAATCATGATAGTGTTGGTACGTGAGTTTGGCAATTTCCCCGATGGTGTTGCCTTTGGTGTACTGTTAATGAACATGGCTGCACCCTTAATTGACAAGTTAACCATTCCCAAGGCATTTGGACAACAAGCCGATGAATAAATTTATAAAACTGCCTGTCATTTTATCAACCATCACCTTTTTAACCAGTGGTTTGTTGATGTTAAGTGAATCTGCCACCCATGAAAAAATTGCCGAGCAAAAGAAGCTCTTGTTACTGACCAGCCTGGAACAACTCATCCCCCCGCATCTGCATGACAATGATTTAACCGTAAACACCAGAGAAATTAACGAAGAAAATTTATTGGGTCACCGCCAAGTGCAAACGGTTTATGTTGGGACATTAAATGATATAATCACAGTAGTTGCCATTCCTGTGACTGCACGAAATGGTTATTCTGGTGACATAGATATCATGGTAGGAATCAAAAGCGATGGTGAAATTACCAGTGTCAAAATATTAGAACAACATGAAACCCCCGGGCTGGGCGATTTAATTGTAGCCCATAAAAGTGATTGGATTAAGCAATTTCCTGAACAATCCTTTAACACTGTTCAACAAAAAGACTGGAAAGTAAAAAGAGATGGCGGCCAATTCGATCAGATAACTGGGGCAACCATATCTCCCAGAGCGGTAACTATGGCTGTTAAAAAAGCTCTGCTCTACCATCAGCATCATTTTACTGCGAATCACAATAAAGAAAAGATAGAGACAAAAAAAGAGAAAAAACCATGAGTAGCTTTATTCGAAAACGACTAATAGACAACAATGCAGCATTGGTACAATTATTAGGCTTGTGCCCTTTATTAGCTGTTTCAAATTCTGTTGTTAATGCATTGGGACTGGCCCTTGCTACCGTATTTACTCTGACTCTGACAAATACTTTGATTTCCCTGATTAAACCTATAATCAGCAAAGAAATCCGCATCTCTTTATTTGTATTAATTATTGCTAGTGTGGTCACCGCTCTAGAAATGTTTATGAACGCCTATTTCCACGAACTGTATTTAATTCTTGGCATTTTCATTCCATTAATCGTCACCAACTGTATCATCATGGCAAGAGCCGAGAGTTTCGCTTCCAAAAATGGCGTTTGGCTCTCTATAAAGGATGGCTTTTATACTGGTCTGGGCTTTGCTCTGGTTTTGATAGCTATCGGAGCCATTCGAGAAATTATTGGTAATGGCAGTTTATTCAATCAGGCACATCTGTTATTTGGTGAGTTTGGCAATGTTTTACACTGGCAAATATTTACAGATTACCAAGGATTTTTAATTGCCATATTACCGCCAGGTGCATTTTTTGTATTAGCTGTTTTGATAGCAGTAAAGAATAAAATTTCCAATCGAGAGTTAAGTGTTAAACCGACTGGGATACAACAAAATCATACTTCAGAACAAGCCTA
>JAESTH010000249.1 GCA_016763695.1 Alcanivoracaceae bacterium | reverse complement strand
TCCAGGCATTGGCAGTTTTCCAAAGCGTGGTTAGCTGACTACCTGACCCTGCATTAATTTATATGGATTCAGCTTCCTATCAAAAAGTAGAAGAAATATACTATCAGGTGCTGGATAATAAGCCTGATGATATTAAGGCCTATATTGCCGAAAAAGCCAATGGCGATGCGCAAATTGTTGATAAAGTCATGAGTTTATTGGCGGTAGGTGATTACAAGACCTACAATAAGACGGCCAACAATGTTATGGCCAATTTATCAGAAATTATCTCCGATCATTCTGGTGGCTTTGAGTCAGAGAGATATCAGCTGCTAGAAAAGATAGGTGAAGGCGGCATGGGTTCGGTCTATCTGGCGAAGAGAATAGATGAAGAAGTTGAGCACAAAGTAGCCATAAAATTAATTAATACGGCTTTAAGTAGCAACGCCAATATAGAACGCTTTAAAAAAGAAAGACAAATCCTTGCCAGCTTGGATCATGAAAATATTGCCAGATTTATTGATGCAGGCACAACCGATGCTGGTGTACTGTATGTGGTGATGGAATACATAGAAGGCATATCAATCAAACAGTATTGTTTGCAAAATAAACTGCCTATAAAACAAAAGTTCACACTGTTTCTGCAATTATGTAATGCCATAGATTACGCGCATAAAAACTTCATCATTCACCGAGACATAAAGCCCACCAATATATTGGTCAATAAAGAGGGTAAAGTTAAGCTATTAGATTTTGGTATTGCTAAACTAATCGATGAAGATGCCCAGCAAATGGTCGCAACAGTCACAAAAATCATGACCCCAGCCTATGCCAGCCCCGAACAGTTATTGGGTAAAAAAATAACCGTACAAAGTGATATTTATACGCTGGGCATCGTACTTTTTGAGATTATTATTGGCTGCCGTCCTTATCAAAAGCATGAAGCAGATTCACATTCCTTTCAGTTAAAAGTCATCAATGGTATCAATACCAAGCCATCACATTTGCTGGATGACCTAGGTGATCAACAGAAAGTATTAAGCCATAAACATGTATTAAAAGGCGATATAGATGCGCTATTAACCAAAGTCATTCATCCAGATACCAAACACCGCTATGAGACGGTTTATGAGTTGAAAAGTGATATCAGTAACTATTTGCATGGTTTCCCGGTTAAAGCGCGCAAAGCTAATTCCTGGTATTTTTTGCGATTATTCATCAAACGCAATAAACTTATTGCGACACTTTCCAGCATTTCTCTGGCAATCATCATTGGTTTTAGTGTCTATAGTTACCTACAAAATTAACAACTCATTAGTCGCGGCATAGAGCTGGCAGAGCAAAGAGATGAAGCCATACGCCAAGCAAAAAAAGCCAAACTGGCCTCAGATTTTTTGTTAGATTCCTTTCAAACCGCAGATCCGACCCGTACCTTTGGTGAAAAACTCACTATTAAAAAAGTCATGGAAGATAGCTATGAAAAATTGAAGAAGAACCCGCTGGATGATCATAGTCTTAATGCGGAATTATATAATACAATTGCAGAGGCATTTTTTGGTATGACCTCAGTAGATTTGGCATCTCAGGCGGTGAATCATGGGCTGGAAGAAATTGAAAAATCGCCTAGCTTAGATCCTATTGTCCATGTCAAATTATTAATAGGTAGAGCAAAAGGTTACTCTGCTAGGAAAGATTATCTTGTAGCATTGCAAAGTCTTGAGGTGGCCTTAACTATTTGTAAAAAAAATAAATTATTGGAGGTTTGCCCAGTTGATGAAATTTATCTCTATATGGCAGAAAATCAACATAACAATGGAAATATGCTAATTGCAAAAAAACATATTAATAAGTCTTTAAAGTGGATGCAAACAAGAAATATTGGAGGTTTAAGGTATGCATTGAAGTTGTTATTTATGGCTGTTTTAGAAAATAGTATACAACAACCAGAGGAAGCATTAATACATTTGGCTGAGTTAAGGTCGATAATATCGTTAAAGAGTAAAGAGGAAAGTTATTACTATCTGGAAGCTGAATTAAGAGCCGGCGAAGCGTTAATAAAACTAGAAAAGTATAATGAAGCTGAGGTAAAAATAAGTAAGTCAATTGAACTGCTTGAATTGAATTTCGGTAAGATCAATGGCTTATATACATATGCTCTGTCAACGAAAGGGTTGTTGTATGTTGGGTTAGGTAAATATGATGATTCTATTAATCTGTTTAAAGAAAATATACAGATTAAAAAGCTATTAAAAATAAACTATGCTTTTGATTACAATAAAATGGGTAATATTTATTACCATAAAATTCAAGACTATGAGTTGGCATTAAGGAACTATTCTGAAGCTGTTAGGTTAGATGGTTTAAGTAAATCTAACTCAACAAGTGAATCTGGGTTTTATAAAAGAAATTTGGGGTTTGCTTATTATAAAAACAACGATAATGTGCTGGCTCTTAAGTACTTAAAAGAATCAAAAGTAATTTTTGAAAGCTTGATAGATAGAAGTAATTATCCAGTGACTCTCAAAGGGTTGAATGAATGGGTTGAATATTTTGAGCAAGTAGCACTTGAAAAAAAATAAATAAAATATATATTAGAATTACTTTGACTATGTTTATTAATTATAAAAGGAATATTTATGAAAATTAAAATTATTACGACTTTACTTATTGTGTTTAACTCTTCATTAGTTGTGAGCCAGACAAGTCCTCCGGCTCCTGTAGAGCCATGTAGCGGTGGAAGTCATGAAGTGTATTTTGCATTTGTTTCTGTGCTTGCTGATACTGGCTTTCAGTCTTGTGGAACTGGAGGTGGGGCAGTTGTCCATAGTAGTGGTTCATATGGTGCGATGCATTCATATCATGAGGCAGAAAATTCTTCTTATTTTAAAACAACGCTTGATATTTCCAAAGTAACTCCAGCCGCAGGCTCTGGTTATATACACTTTGCAGAAATATCAAGAGAAGTCTCTCTTGATGGCTTGCCTGAGCAACAGTACATGATTGCAGACGTAATTATTTCATACGATATTTTTACGGGTTATCACTTGATAGTTAACTACCAAACTGTAATTGGAAGTGATTCTTTGATTATTGACTTAGATGGTAATGAATCTGTTTTCGATGTTACTTTGGCATGGATTAATGCAGGGTGTGTACACATGATGTCAGGTTGTGAGCAGTCTACAGGTGAGCTTGAGATTAGAGTGGATTATGAAAGTTCAGAAATAGTGGCTTCTGTTGATGGTTTGATTTATCAAAATTTTCAGAATAGTAGGGGGGCGCTTAGTTGGCAGGCTGAAGCGGTTTATTGGGGTGATTTGGGTAGAGATAATTTAGAAGGTGAGCTAAAGCTAATAAAACCGTAGCGTTTATTATTGTTAAAGCATATTTTACCAAGTAAGATTGTAATATATAGTCTTATTGGTTGTGTTAAAGCATAATTCTGTTAAAATCCGCGCTCGGTCAAAAGACTGAAATCCTTGCTGCACTATGATTAATTATCAATTTTTTATTGTTAATTAAAGGAATAGGTGGCTTTTTTAATCCATAAGGAGACAAAAATGAGACATTACGAAATCGTTTTTCTGATCCATCCTGATCAGAGCGAGCAAGTACCTGCCATGGTTGAAAGATACCGGGCAATGGTAGAAAATGATAGTGGCACGGTTCATCGTGCTGAAGATTGGGGTCGTCGTCAACTGGCTTATCCTATTCAAAGACTTCATAAGGCACACTACTACTTAATGAATATTGAGTGTAATATCGGTCCTCTTGAAGATATTCTTGAAGCTTTCAGATTCAATGATGCGGTTTTACGCCACATGGTGATAAAACTTAAGCAAGCAGTGACAGAAGAGTCACAACTTATTAAGAGAGATGATAAGGATAAAAATAAACCTGCTGATAAAAAAGTAGAGAAGAAGGTTGAAGTTGTGGCGAAATCAGAGCCAAAACCTGAGCCAAAAGCGGATGCAGGAGAGGAAGAATAATGCAAAGAAGAAGACAAAACAATCGTAAGCGTTTTTGCAAATTTACAGCAGAAGGCGTAACACAAATTGATTATAAAGATTTGGATACTTTGAAACAAAATGTTGGTGAAACGGGTAAAATCATCCCTAGTCGCATTACAGGTACCAAAGCCAGATACCAAAGACAACTAACAACAGCAGTTAAACGTGCAAGATACATTGCATTGTTACCATACTGTGACCAACATTACTAAGGAGAAATATTGTGCAAGTTATATTATTACAAAAAGTACAAAACCTGGGTGATTTAGGTGAAGTTGTGGGTGTAAAACCTGGTTTTGCCAGAAACTTCCTTATTCCTCAAGGTAAAGCTTCAATGGCAACAGAAACAAATATTAAATTATTTCAAGAGCGTAAATCAGAGCTAGTAGCAAAGAAAAAGATTCACACTCAGCAGCTAATGCCCGTGCTGAGTCTATTGAAGGTTTGGAGATCACTATCGCATCTAATGCCAGTCCAGAAGGCAAACTTTACGGTTCAATTGGGCCTCGTGAGATTGCTGAAAAACTAACACAAAATGGTTTCCCAGTAGATAAAAGTGAAGTGGTTATGTCTGATGGACCTTTACGTGAAGTTGGTGAGGAAGAAGTTGAATTATCATTCCATGCTGATGTGAAGGCTACATTTAAATTAACCATTGAAGGTCAGGAAGCGTAAATAATAATTAGTTGAAGTCTATGCATAACTGAAAGCAGTAGAAATGTAGCTCACTGGCTATTTTTTCCTATTAAATCCACTCAATAGAATAACTATTAAGTTGTATTTAATAGAAGAAACATCCCAATGTGCATCTCCATCTCATCTGATTATAGTTATGAATATACCTCAGTTGTAAATTATAAATTTTAAAAGCCCGATTTAAGAGTATGCCTCTTAAGTCGGGCTTTTTTTGTTTCATGGATTTAATCTATGAAATCTGCCAAATCTGTGGATAAGTTTTTCATCATTTAAGTTACAATATGCACATGAATGATTTTTCTAGAAATAATACCAATAAGAGGAAATCCAATAGGATTAATAATCTAAAAATACCACCACAATCCGATGATGCTGAGCGTTCAGTACTTGGTGGTTTGTTATTGGTCAAAGATGCATGGGACAAGATCGCTGATTTAATCAGCGAAGATGATTTTTACCGCAATGATCATACCTTGATATTTAAAGCCATCAAGGCTTTGAGTGAACAGTCTAAACCCTGTGATGTCATCACTGTGGGTGAATGGTTGGATACTCATCAGCTCAGTGAAGATGCTGGTGGTGAGGACTATTTAATCGAGATTGCCAGTAATGTTCCTGGGGCCGCTAATATTAAAGCCTATGCGGAAATAGTAAGAGAAAAATCAGTACTACGCCAGCTTATCCAAATAGGTAATGATCTTACAGAAAAATCATTTAACCCTGAGGGTAAAAATAGTGACGATCTGTTAGAGGAAGCTGAAAAAGAAGTTTTTAATATACGCGAACAAACTTTAAAAACTAAAAGTGGTTTTCAGGATATTAAAACACTGTTACGTCAGGCGGTTGAATCCATTGAGGAAATGAGTAATTCTGATGGCAGTATGACAGGTCTTCCCACTGGCTTTACTGATTTTGATAAAAAGACCAATGGTTTGCAAAAATCGGACTTAATTATTATTGCGGGTCGTCCAGCAATGGGAAAAACCTCTTTCGCGATGAATATTGCAGAAAAAGCCGCCATAAAGCACGGTGCCAGTGTTGCTATATTCAGTATGGAGATGTCATCAGTGCAACTGGTTATGCGGATGATGTCATCGTTATCGAGAATCAACTCAGGAAAACTAAAATCAGGAAATTTACTGGATGAAGAGTGGCCAAGAATAGGTCAAATTAATCATTTATTATCAAATTCCAAAATTTTCATAGATGATACGCCAGCATTATCACCAATGGAAATACGCGCCAGATGCAGGCGTTTAAAACGCCAGCATGGTCTGGATCTGGTTGTTATTGATTATTTGCAACTTATGCAAATCAAGGGTTCGGAAAACAGAGTGAATGAGATTTCTGAAATTTCACGTTCATTAAAAGGACTGGCAAAAGAACTGGATATACCTGTGATTGCTTTATCACAGCTAAATCGCGCGTTAGAACAGCGCCCAAATAAACGCCCGGTTATGTCGGATTTACGCGAATGTGTCACTGGAGATACCAAGGTGCTTTTGAGTAATGGGCAAAGAGTTGCTATTCGGGACTTGGTAGGACAGCAGCCTAAGTTATATGCTTTAGATGAGTCTGATAAATTGGTGGTTGCACAAAGTGATAAAGTATGGAAGGTAGGGCAGAAAAAAGTTTATAAAATACATCTTGCCAGTGGTCGTTGCATTAGAGCAACCTCTGAGCATCGATTTAAAGTAGACTTAACTTGGAAAAAAGTTAAAGATATTCACATAGGTAATCGACTGGCCTTGGCAAGAGAGATACCAGAGCCAGAAAATAATAACACCGATATGTCAGATTTAAAAATTTCTTTGTTAGGCCAACTCATTGGTGATGGTAGTTATTTAAAAGGACAACCGCTTAGATATACCACTAATTCCGAAGAAAATAGCCAAATTGTAACCCAGGCAGCCAGAGAGGAGTTTTCTGTTAAAGTTAATCGTCACCAGTATAAGGATAATAGTTGGCATCAGCTGGTGTTTAGCGGAAATGGTAACCGTTGGCATCCAGCTGGCATGAATAAATGGTTGCGTGATTTAAATATATTTGATCAGCGCTCTCACGAAAAACATGTCCCCAATATTATTTTTTCAATGACAAATAAGAAAATTGCGTTATTGCTTAAGCATCTGTGGGCAACTGACGGCACTATTTACACTAGGCCTTTATTAAACAAGGGCAGTCATGCTATCCAGTATGCGACCAATAGTAGGCGCTTAGCAGGTGATGTTGCCTTTTTATTGCAAAGACTTGGGATTATTTCCAGAATAAAAAAGGCTCAGAAAAAAGATTTTAAACCTGGTTATCAGGTTTGCATTACTGGGGTTGCAATGCAGCAATTGTTTCTGGCAAAAATCGGTGGGTTTGGTCCAAGAGAGGCGCAAGCAAAAATATTGTTTGATCGTCTGGAGGGTGTTCAGGAAAATACTAACACAGATACTGTGCCAATAGAGATATTTTCATACGTGAAGACCGCAATGAAAGATCAGGGTATCTCTCAACGTAAGATGGCTTCCATGAGAGGAACTTCTTATGGTGGCACTTCGCATTTTAAATTTTCACCATCTCGTCACACCATCGCAAATTATGCAGATTTATTAGGTGATGAATATTTGCAAAAGCAGGTGAATAATGACCTGTTTTGGGACAAAGTGGTGTTAGTCGAAGAAGATGGCGAAGAAGATGTTTATGACCTGACTGTTGCTGGCTACGAAAACTGGTTGGCTGATGGTATTATCAGTCATAATTCTGGTGCCATCGAGCAGGATGCAGATTTGATTGTGTTTATATATAGGGATGAAGTTTATAATGAAGACTCAATGCATAAGGGTAGAGCCGAGATTATTATTGGTAAACACAGACACGGTTCTACCGGTATGATTCCCTTGACATTTTTAGGTGAGTTCACCAAGTTTGAAAATTATCTTAATGATATTGGTATAGAAGGCGGTATGCCTTCACAAACGCACTGATTGTTTGTTTATGAGCCGAGGCACCAAAGCAATCATCAATATTAACAATCTTAAGCATAATTTTAAGGTTCTTAGTGACTTAGCCCCTGCTAAACTGGTATTAGTGGTCAAGGCAGATGCCTATGGGCATGGTTTAAAGCACATTGTCTCGGCATTAGATGATGCTGACTGCTTTGGGGTGGCGACCATAGATGAGGCGTTGACAATAAAACAGGTTCGGTCAGATGCACGGATATTGTTGCTAGAAGGTTTTCTCAATAATGATGAATTAAAAACGGCTTTTGATAATGATTTTGACTGTGTTATTCATCAGGATCAACAGTTAGATATGCTGGATAATATTTCAACAGCAAAAAAGATGAATATCTGGTTAAAATATGATTCGGGTATGAATAGATTGGGCTTTACTGATAGGCAGTACCAGGCTGCAATATCAAGGCTGGATAAACATGATAGGGTCAAAGAAATCATCTTGATGAGTCATTTGGCCTGTGCTGATTTAAAGCAAAATAACTTCACCGCGATACAAACTGAAAGATTTCTCAAGTTAAAAACACGGCAACAAGTCTCTTTGTCCAATTCATCCGCTTTATTAAATAAAGACCATTTAACTGATGAATGGTGTCGAGTTGGCCTGGCCTTATTTGGTGTTTCTCCCATTGCTGGCACATGCGCTGCTGACTATAATCTTAAAGCTGTTATGGCATTGAAAACCAATGTCATTGCCATAAAACAGGTTGATGCAGGGCAGGGTATTGGTTACTCACAAAAATATAAAGCCCAAACAGATATGAAGATAGCTATTATTGGTATTGGTTATGGAGATGGCTTTCCATGGTCATTGTCACAGGGTGCTTTTGTCAAACTAAAAAATCACAAGGCCACTATTGTTGGGCGGGTTTCCATGGATATGATAGCCATAGATATCACGGCTATAGAAAATGTAGAATTGGGTGATTCGGTGCTTATTTGGGGAGAAGATGAAGATTCACAATTGCCATTAGAAACTTTGGCAAGTCACGCCAACACCATTCCATATGTGCTATTATGCCAAATAACTTCACGGGTTCACTATCAATATGACAATTAACAGCGTTGTTAGCTATTTTAAATCACAGGTAAAAACACACGAATGGCCTTCACTTATCTGGTCATTTCTTTATTTTTACTTTTTGTTAACAGGCTATTTTATATTACGCCCGATTAGGGAAGAAATGGGCGTGACTGCTGGGCCAGAAAATTATGACATGTTGTTTTCGGCAACATTTATTGTGATGTTATTAATACAACCAGTTTATGGAAAAATTGTTTCGGCCTATTCACGCAAGCAATTTATACCCCTTATATATGGATTTTTTGGTTTGATGATATTAACAATTTGGGGATTGTTTCAGATATTTGGCACCCAAAGTGTGGTGCTTGCACGGATATTTTTTGTCTTTGTAAGTGTTTACAATGTCTTTGTTGTTTCGGTATTTTGGAGCTTTATGTCGGATGTTTATAATAAAAAACAGGGCGCAAGGCTATTTGGTGTTATTGCGGCTGGTGGCAGTACAGGTGGTATTACTGGCGGTATCATTACTGCTGTATTGGTGCATAAAATTGGCACAATTGATCTATTGTTGGTTTCCTTTGCTTTTTTAATGCTGTGTATTTTTGCCGTTTATAAAGTCAGAAAATTTGCCAATGAATCCACTGAAAATAAAGAAGCGCCTATTGGTGGTAGCCCCATTGAAGGCATGAAACTCATCTTCAGTTCTAAACTATTACAACAAATTGCACTAATGACAGTGATGTCGGTAATAATTGGTGGGATATTTTATACCTTGCAGGGTTATTTCGTTAAAGAGTATTATCCAGACAGAGATACACGAACAGAGGTGTTTGCTAACATAAATACTATTACCAATATGTTCACTTTATTTTTTCAATTGATATTGACACCTTTTTTCTTACAAAAAATTAAAGTTTACAAAATATT
>JAESTH010000248.1 GCA_016763695.1 Alcanivoracaceae bacterium | reverse complement strand
TGTTGGTAAGTTTACTCACCCTTCGGCAGCACCCAATAATGATTTGCTTGTGGTATGGACACCAGGGCCAGCCAATGATTTAAATCGTCCAACACCCATACCTTATTATGATGCTGGTTTATATGCGATTGATAACAGTAGCCCCGTTTGGCACCCCAATGAATTGACCTTGATAAAAAACGACCCCAATTATAATGAAGCCTGGCCTAGAGCTGTGGTGACATGGAGTGCCATTCACCCGGGCTCAAATAAACCAGCAACTAAACCGTGGTTACCTAACAACGGTACAGCTCACACACTGCTGCCAGCTGGAACACCTTATGGTTTGGTTGGGACCAGTAGTTTTTACAAAAGAGATTCATTTCCTGGCAAAGGCATCGCAAGCTTTGATGGATTAGATGCATTCAATACGGATCAAAATGATAAAAGTAGTAACTGGAAGTGGCAAGGTGCTGATGCAGGTAAATATGATAATAGTGATATTTGGGCAGTACGTATCGTAGCAATGGAACCTATTATGGATCGTCGCTATGGACCCAATGCATCACATTATAAGTTTGCAGGAGATTTCATCAGTCATGCTAATGAAAAATTACGCATACTGGGCGAAATTCCTTTGCGTAAATTTGATAGTAGTGACAATGTAATTTATGATAGTGAAGGCAATCCTGATACCAGTTTTTTAGTGAAAATTCCAGCAGATACACCCTTTACATTCCAAACATTAGATCGCAACGGCATGATATTAAACGCGTCTCAAACTTGGCATCAAGTGAGACCAGGGGAAGTGCGCACTGATTGTGGTGGTTGCCATGCCCACTCACAAATGCCATTGTCATTTGCATCTACTGTTGCTGCTAGCGCTAGTTATGTAGTACAAGATCTTTCAAAATCAACACCGTTGATTACCCGCGATTCGCAAGGTGTCATTGGTATTGATGATGTTCAACAGTCTGTTGTCGATGTTGAGTTTTATCAAGATATACGTCCACTATTGCAACAAAAATGTATTAGCTGTCATAACAGCACAATACAGGCAGGGGCACTGGTACTTGATGATACTTCACTTAACTCTGATAATGAACCAAATGATTATGTGCGACTAGCAGATGATCAGGATGCAAATTATGGGTATTCTTCGGTTATTCCAAATGGTAAGTGGCGTCAAACTAATGCCAGTCGATATATTCGTCAATTTCAAAGCCGCCGAAGTTTACTTATCTGGAAGATTTTTGGTGGGCGCCTGGATGGCTGGATCAACGCTGACCACCCGACAGCAACAACACCAGGTGATGTCAATACATTATTACCCTCTGGAGCCAATTACAATGATGCTGATTTAGATTTTATTGCAACTACCGCTCATCCTTTTAGAGGCATGGTAGATGGTCAAGGAGTGCAAGTATTAACTATCGATCAGAAGATGACATTTGCACGTTGGATTGATTTAGGAGCACCTGTGGATATATCACCAAGTGGATTAGGCTGGTTTGTCGATGATGTTAAGCCCACATTAACCATCAGCAAACCTAAACAAAAATTAAATACAGGACAGATAAACAAGTTTGTATTTGGTATTGCTGATGTTAATTCAGGTATAGATTTTTCAACATTATCAGTGAAAGCTAATTTCTCAGTTAATGGTAACCCTGCAAATTCAGAACTTAAGAGTTTAGCAGTAAATGTTGGTGATGGGATTTATGAAATTCAACTCAACAGTGCTATTCCTAAAAATACATTTCAACGTCATTTAAAAATTGAAATTACTGACAACCAAGGAAATATCAAGCGAACAGACTTGCTTTTTTATACTTTAGGGTTCATTCAGCATATCCGTCCTTAATGCTAATAAATTGAGATAGACATCGAACGACTCATGGATGAGTGGTTCTTAATGTTAGCAAGCTTAGAGAATTATTTGAGCATAATGGATTGTTTTGTTTCAAATAACTGAAATTGTAAAATACTAAGCATACTCCTATTGTTTTTTTAAAATCCTCATCCAGAATCTCAGTGCGACAATTTGTCACATTTTAAATATTTTCTGTCATGCTAAGATGCCCATCTAAGAAGAAGAAAAATAATAATAACAAGAATAATAAAAGGTGGAAAAAAATGAAATATATAATATTTGCATTACTGTGTGGCTGTTGTAATATAACAGCATATGCAAAAGATGAAGACTATGATGTAGTAGAAATCGATACCATGACGGTTGATAGTAAGAAACTGTTTACAGATACAACGAAAGTCAATTCTGCAACATACATAAGTAAAGAAGACATGGGTAAGATGAACGTAACTACAATTGAAGATGCAATCAGTTATGAACCTAGTCTAATCGTTAGAAAAAGATTTATTGGAGATCCAAATGGAAGTTTGGGTATAAGAGGGTCGAATATGTTCCAGTCAACCAGAAGCATGGTATTTGCTGATGGACTACCCATACACTATCATTTACAAACACGTTGGAATGGAGCACCTAGATGGTCATTGATAGCTCCAAATGAAGTAGAAGTAATTGAGGTGTTATACGGCCCTTTTTCTGCTGAATACAGTGGTAATTCAATGGGAGGTGTTGTAAACATAGACACAGCAATCCCTAACAAAAAGAAAATAACTCTTGAAGCAAATTTATTCAATCAGGATTATAGCCTGCATGCCACCGATGAAAATCTATTAGGAGGTAAAATATATGCCTCTTATGAAGATAGACAAGACAATTTAAGCTATTTGTTTTCATTTAATCATTTAGAAAATGAAAGTCAGCCTATGACTCAGTATTTCACAACATCCTCAGGTGATAGTGGTACAGAGGTTATTGGTGCATTTTCTGGCATTGACAACTTAAGTAGAGATGGTATTTATTATGGAGATTCTGGATCTGAGGAATCGACAACAGACTTACTCAAAGCAAAGTTTACTTATGATTTCGATCAAATTAGGTTGCGAACCACTATTGCTTATGAAGACCGTAATCGTGAAGAGTTATCACCAAATAACTTTTTAAGAGATGCAAGTGGAACAACATTCTGGAATGGTAATGCCGATATTAACGGGGATGTTTTTTCAATCCGAGGTAGTAATTTTCAAAATAGAAAACAGGATCGTGAAAGCCTGCTTATTGGAGTAGGTTTAAGTGGTCCATTGGCAAATACTGGTAACTGGAACTTTGACCTAAATACCAGTTTTTTTGATCTGATAAAAGACGAAGAAGTGAGAACCGCCAGGAATCCAGATGACCCTGATTTTATATCTCAAAATGAAAATTTTAGAGGTCGTTTCACTAAATTTGGAAATACTGGTTGGAAATCACTGGATTTTAAGTTAGGTAGCGATAGTTTTTTAAATAACCCCAATATGAGATTGTCTATTGGTTATCATTATGATGAATTTAAATTAATTGTTAATCCTTTTAATCATAATTCCATTACAGGGGAAAATGGCAGTGCACGTGATGCCAGTGGCGGAAAAACCAATACTCAGGCGCTGTTTGCACAATGGGGACTTGCCTTTAATGATCGATGGGATGTATCTTTTGGATTAAGATATGAAGACTGGGAAAGTAGCAATGGTTTCTTTGGCAATTTACAACATGATGATAGGTCAGAGAACGCCACATCACCAAAATTTTCATTGGCTTTCTTTCCTACAGAAGATTGGATAATCAGATATTCAGTCGCAAGAGCTGTTAGGTTTCCTATTGTTGATGAATTATTTCAAGATGAAAACAGCGCAGATGCGGTCTCATTAAGTGATGCATCTTTAGATCCAGAAGATGGCATACACCACAATTTAAGCTTTGAAAAAGCAATTTCAGGAGGCTATATAAGATTAAACTTATTCAATGAAAAAATTGATGATGTCATTTTTAATCAAAGAGGTGTGGTAAATGGTATTCTGTTGACAACATTTTTACCGATTGAAGAAATGACAACTGATGGTATTGAATTTATTGTCAATCAAAAAAATGTAATGGGCACAAAATTAAATGCTAAATTAAATATCAGTTATATAGATGCCGAGGTCACTAAAAACTCAGTTAATCCTGATGTTGTAGGCAATCAGTTTCCAAGAATGCCCAAATGGCGTACCAATTTATTTTTATCATACCCAGTAAGCAGTTCGGTTGATTTAAGTGGAGGCGTAAGAGTGGCAAGTAATAGTTTCGGAAGATTAGATAATACTGACCGTGCTACTGATGTATTTGGAGCGCATGACAATTATACTTTTATTAATTTAAAAGCAAAATGGCAAGTAACAAATACCATTAGCTATGCCATTGGCATAGATAATTTAACAGATGAACTGGCATATGTGCATCATCCATGGCCATCACGAACAGTGTTTCTAGAAGCCAAATACAGTTTTTTTTAATACCATGAAAACATTATTATTGATATCAATTTTATCTCTTTCGTATTTCACATACGCATCATCAAACTGCAATGAAGCTTCGATTCAATGTGGCAAAACTCCAACTGCTATTTTTGATAAAAATGGTAAACTCTGGGGTGTTTTTTATCATGAAAAATACCTCTATTTAAGCCATTCCCATAACAAAGGAAAAAGTTTTTCCAAACCAGTCAAAATAAATGCTGTTGCAGAGGAGGTTTATACAAATGGCGAAAACAGACCAAAAATTATAATTGGTCCAAAACAACAAATATATATATCCTGGACAGCCATAACAAAAGGTCGATTTAATGGCGACATCAGGTTCACAAAATCTACAGATGGTGGTACAACTTTTCCATCACCAGTTACAATAAATGATGATGGTTTATTAACAGGTCACAGGTTTGAGAGCTTACAAATATCCAAGTCAGGCGTGATTTACCTGATTTGGATAGATAAAAGAGACAAAGTCGCAACAAAAGCAAAAGGACAAGAATACTCAGGGGCAGCCATATATTATGCCACCTCATATGACAATGGTAAAAGTTTCTCAACAAATAAAAAAGTTATTGATCACACATGCGAGTGTTGTCGTATAGCGACTACTCAATATAAAGATAATATTGTGGCCATGTGGAGAAATATTTATGCTACCAATACCAGGGATCATGCCTTAGCGGTGTTAACTCCTGCTAAGTTAAGTGTTAATGAAGTATCAATACATCGTGCAACGATAGATAACTGGAACATTGATGCCTGTCCACATCACGGGCCAGATATCAGTTTCTCTAATGAACAGGGAGTACATATGGCCTGGTTTTCTGATGGCAGTATCAATAAAGGCTTGTCTTATGCTTTCTTTGATCTGAAGAAAAATAGAATAATTAAACAAAAAAATATGGATGAAAGGCCTGGTGCATCACATCCTCAAGTTTTATTTGCCAATGATAAGACCTACTATTTATGGAAGTATTTTGATGGCGTTCAAACACAACTTTTATTAAAAACATCAAATGATTTTGGAAAAATCTGGAGTGAAACTAATAGTGTTTTTGCTACACCCGAAGCAAATGATCATCCGTTTTTACTCTCCGGAAAAAATAAAGTTTACTTCACATGGCTAGCTGGTACTGAGTATGTAGTTAAGGAAATACTGTGAAAAATATTAAATGGTCTAAGTACTTATGGTTACTATTTGTTATATTTGCTTGCAAAAGTGAACAATTACAACTACTAAAACCATTTTTCGATGATAGCCTGAGGATAATTACGAGTCACAATGACAAGCCATTTATATTATTATTATGGTCACTCGACTGCCCCCCTTGTTATGAAGAGCTCGAAACAATTGGAAAGAGTGATCAATCACAGGTAGATTATGTCATTATTTCTACTGATGACATATCAAGAGTAAAAGAGGCTCAAAAGGTATTAACTGATTTTAATGTATTATCGAATGATTTATGGATATTCTCAACTGAAAGCAAAGAAAGACTAAGGTATAGTATTGATCCCCAGTGGCGAGGTGAACTGCCACGGAGCTATTTATTCAAGAACCATTTGCAAGAAGACTTCCATTCTGGCACTCTCACAAAGAAAAAATTAAAAAGTTGGATACGGAAAAGTAATAATATAGTCATTCCTTAGTTAATATGATCTTCACCCTACCATTGGGATCATTGCCATAAAAACCATTTGCTGGTGCATGGCAATAACTCATCATTGTTGTCTGGCCACCAGAAGGGTATGAGATTGTACCGACCAAGAATTATTTTGATTGGAATAACATATAAGAACATATAAAGGACAGGCATCTGAATAGCCATTTTCCTAATAAATTAAATCAGTTTAAAAATAAAGGCCAAACAGCAGCTGGAACTGTGCAACAATTAAAAAATCTTTGCAAGAGTGTTCATGAAAAATGGCAATCAGGAATTAAGGTATTTTCAGTTTTAAAATAGCTGATTTTCTATAATTTTTACATTTGCTACCTGAGCAAAATGGACAATCTTGTTTCAAATAAATGAAATTTAGATGACAAGTTATACTTTTTAAGTCAATGTATGGTATTCACCCAACTTATGCTGAAGAGTTGGTTACGATGAAGTAAATAACTATTTTATTGGAGGTATAAAGATGAAAAATGAGGATCCTGTGGTAGTCGAACAAGATTTTAATCGATCTGTGGCGGATGTTTGGAATGCTCTGGTAAAAATTAATCAAATGCGAAAATGGTACTTTGAAAATATTCCTGATTTTAAAGCTGAACTTGGCTTTTGTACGCAGTTTATGGTGGAATCTGGAGGTCGAAATTTTTTGCATTTGTGGGAGGTGACTGAAGTAGTTCCGCAACAAAAAGTGGTTTATAATTGGAAATATGAAGGGTTTTCAGGAGATTCATTTGTAAGCTTTGAGGTGTCTGGTGATGAAAGGTCTGCACATTTAATAGTCATCTTTCGCGTGGTGGAGGATTTTTCAGAAGATATACCTGAATTCAGCAGAGAAAATTGCATTGGTGGCTGGACTTACTTTATCAAAGATCGATTAAAGGGTTATTTGCATGATAATAGTGGGTAGAGGACATCTAGGATAAGTATCTATAATCACCGGCACTTAAATTGAAAAAAATAATTTGAATTCATTAAATATTGATAATGTCTGTACCAAGTATACCTATTGGGACATAAATGATATATTTATTTAATTGTCAAAATTACCAAGGAAGATTAAATCCTCAAAGTCGCTAAATGGCTGAATACAATTTGGAAAGTTATTTTGAATTATATTTGTCATTTTGGAGGCAATCAAATCATGAACATCTGTACTGGTATTACAGCTACCTGGCGGGCCTTGGGCTGGACCATTGCCATCAAAACCATTTGCTGGTGCATGGCAATAACTCATCATTGTTCCCTGACCACCAGAAGGGCATGAGGTTGTACCCACAAAACAAGAATTATTTTGATTAGAATAACAATGATCAACAAAATCAGCGCCATTGTTGGCTAGTCTTTCACAATGCGTATGACTTGAGCCAAAGTTATGGCCAAGCTCATGACCAACAAATAGAGCGGCAGTACTCGCAGGAAATGATGAGCCTAACTTATTGAAACTATAACTAAAGCTATTATTGCAATAAGCATTGACATAAGCCACGCCACTGAACCCTCCATTTGAAATCCCTCGCCCTGCTAATAACATTGCGAAAACACGGTTAACGGAGGTTTGATTTACTTTCCAATAATCAGCAAATGAAACCAGACCGTCATTGAAAGTGTCTGGGTCGGCATTAAAGTCTGGATTATTTTCAGGAGAGTTGTCTATCCTGATGATTGTTGTGCCAATAAGTAGTCTTAAGTTGACTTCTGATTCATAAATGACATTCATATTCAAAAACAAATTTTCAATCCAACTAATGGCGGCTGTGGTATTATTTGAAAATTTATTCCATAAAAACTCATTATCAGTATCTACTGCTATAGTGGCTTCATAAATCGGTGTTGTTCCCTTAGTGTCTTTTTTAGAGCTGTTAATTAAACTTTCAACATTTATTTCTGATGCGTTTGGAAATTCTAATTCCCATTGCTGTAAGTCATCATTTAAACAATCAAACGAATCGTGCTTTTTAGTTGTGTGGAAAGAAAAATAGTTGTTTAAGGTGGTGCTAAAATGATAATTATCTGCTTTTATCCGTAAAAAACCTTTTATGGTTTTTGACTTTAAGTCCACGCTTAGTGAAGTTTTTTCAGGTGTATTATAAGAAATAAAAAAGAGTCGTTGTGAGTGTGGTTGAGAATATTGTTGAATCCCTGTATCAATAATAAATGTGTATTTTCATTATAGAGTTCAATTTTCTTAAATTTCATCTGATCTGATAAACCGCTAATCTTAATAATGTCATTAACACCAGAAGATTTCATTAGTTCAATATCAGCGGAACTGATTTTTAGTTGTTGTTTATTTAATAAACTTTGCGCAATCGATGCAAAGCTACATATCAGCAGTAATGAACTGATAATATATTTATAATTTTTCATTATAATCCTCAATACGGTTTGTATAACTTAATTTTATGGTTTCTTTATCTGATGATTATGTTTCAAGTTTTAATTAAAAATCTGTGATTGAGTTCATATAATTTCACTATTCAGTAATAATATTCATTACAAAAGCTTTGTTATTGGGATTTGATCAAAAATCACTCGTGTACTTTGGAGAGAAATGACAATTATTGACACCTTTTTTATACGCTTCTTGTCTACTTTAAATTAAATAAATTAAATAAATTAAAAAATACTTGGTGTAATTTTCCTCCTTTTTTTCATGTAAAAGTAATATTATAATTTTGGAGTTTAAGGTGAATAATAAATTAACTTGCAACAATACAATGTACTGCATGAATACAGTGGATGGGCATCAAAATTGTTGTCATATTTCCAAATATATTAAATAAAATTATTTTTTAAGATTTAGGTGGGAGAATTATGTGGTATTGAACACTGTATGTATGAAAACTTCTTCACAGTAGATTTGTATATTTTACACGATACGGATCCCACGCTGCGTAATAATACCCATTAATGGCTTGCTCGCTATTAGTGGGTATTAATTTTTAATATATACTTGAACACTAGGAGGCTGTGGGAGAAGAGAAAATCTATTCCGAAAAAGCTGAGTTTGGACAGCTTTCCACCTAATTTTCATTAAATAGCCGTGCTAATCGCTTCGAATCATGAGAAAACCTATCTCAAACCAGCGTTTTCTCGCTACGATTCCTATTCCTATTCTCGGACAACCGCCTAGTATCCTTTCTTATGTGCATGCATATTTATGTTGATGAGTCATGCCGTGATTTCCAATAATAACACGATGACTGTGTCAAAAAAGTGGCCTCTTTCAGTGATAGGAATACTTTATTTCAATATCGTTACTCGTCATTGTGCGAAGAGTTTTCTTATGTAGAACACCTTTTAACATGAGTAGAAAATTCATTTGTCTATTTTTTCGGTCTATAATTGCCTTTGAAAAGTAGCTCTATAAAATGCTTTTTCTCGTAAAAACTTAGTATTTTATTATTTTCTGGAATATACTTATTGGCTATTAAAGTAAAAGACACACTAAGCGTTTAGTGAGATTAAGCTGGTAAATGTGAGTTGTAGATTTATAAGGCTTCAATAACATGGATAGTAATGTCAAACCATGCGATGAATTATTATTATGAAAAAAATACTATCACCCCTATTATTAATGAATATACTTTTGCACTTTGTTAGCCCTTTACATGCAGAAGATAAAAGAAATTTTATTATTGAATTTCAACAACAGCCATTGTCACTTAAGTATGGCGTGGCATTGAAATCAAGTTCTGCTGAAGTATTGAAAAGTGAATTAAATACAGTACATAAAAATTTACTTGTTGAATTATCAAAAGAATATCTTAAATCTAAAAGCCCATATCAATTTAATAATGAGTATTATTATGCTTTAAATGGTGTTTCCTTGGCTTTAACCAAGAGTGAGGCTAAATGGGTTGCAAAATTACCCCAGGTAAAATCCATTAGTTTGGAAAAGTACTATCATATTAATACTGATATCGGTCCACAATGGATAGGAGCGGACTCAGTTTGGCAGGGTTTAGCATTAGATACGCCCGCGAATAGAGGGGAGAGTATGATTGTTGGTATTATTGATACTGGGATTAATCCATCACACCCGTCATTTCAGGCTGTTTCTCAATCGGGCACGGCTGATCAATATACGCATATCAATCCAAGAGGCACAACCTTTGGTTTATGCACCTCCCAAACCTGTAATGCTAAACTTATTGGCATATATGACTTTACCAATGAGGGTACCAACGGTATTGACTCGGTTGGTCACGGCTCACATGTGGCAGCAATAGCAGCGGGAAATGTTTATTCAATCAATCATTTAGGTTTAGATTTTACTGTATCTGGAGTAGCACCTAGGGCTAATATTATTTCATATAAGGCCTGTTTTTTTAGTCAGGAAGGTTCAGGAGGACAATGTACTTCCAGTGCATTATTGGCTGCCATTGACCGGGCCACAGCTAACCTGGTTGATGTGGTGAATTATTCGATTGGCTCAGAAATACCGTGTTCGCCGTGGGGTGGTCTGGATAGTAACGGTGGTTGGTGTGGTAATTTTGCACGAGCATTGGAGGCCAGCGCCATGTTAAATGCACGCAGTGCTGGTGTGCTGTTTGTGGTGTCTGCGGGTAATTCTGGCCCTGGTGCTGCGACTGTTGGTTATCCTGCCATTGCTCCCTGGGTGGTTGCCGTAGCCAATTCTACCCATTCGCGACAATTACAAAGTTCGGTTATTGATTTTAGTGGTGGTGATTTTGATTTATCTGATTTGGTGGGTGCCAGTGCAACTCAGGGTATTGGGCCTTTGCGAATAGTTCATGCCAAAGATTTTGGCAATGCTCTTTGTGGACAGGGCAATCCTGAATTGAAATCTCAATGTGCTGGCACAGGTAATGATGTGCTGACAGGAGTGAGCAATCCATTTCCGCTCAATACCTTTAACGGTGAGATTGTGGTTTGTGACCGAGGTTCTTATGGTCGGGTTGAAAAAGGTTTCAATGTCAAGCAATCAGGCGCAGCAGGTTATATTTTGGCGAATACTGTGGGTGAACAGGAAAGTATCGTAGCTGATAATCATTGTTTGCCAGCCACTCATTTGTGAAATATTGACGGATCAAAATTACGTAACTGGTTACAAACAGGTTCAAATCATACAGGTAAAATTACTGGTCAGGTACTGGTATATGATGATACTTTGGGCGATGTTATGAACTCCAGCAGTTCAAGAGGGCCTGCCGAGATTGTCTTTAATACTAGTAGTTCTGCAGCGGCTATTCAACATCCACAGAACTACATGAAGCCCAATGTTTCTGCCCCAGGCACCTCAATTTTTTCTGCAACTCAAACAGGAGCAGGTTTGGCATCATTATCAGGTACTTCTATGTCATCCCCACATGTGGCTGGTGCCATTGCCTTGATAAAATCTGCCCATCCAAACTATGCGCCAGCACAACTTGAGAGTTCACTCATTTTAACTGCGGATAATAGTCAAATGTTGAAAGAAGATAAGGCCACTAAAGCTGATTTTGCTGATCAAGGGGCAGGGCGAGCGAGGGTTGATTTAGCTATTAGTAATTCTATTTATTTTGATATCAGCAGGCAGCAGTTTGTTAATGCTAACCCACAGAATGGTGCAGATATATCACAATTAAATTTACCACAACTGGTTAATGATAACTGTTATCCATCCTGTGATTTTAGTAGGAAAGTAAAATTATTAAGCAGTTTTAATGTGGTCAATCCTGTTTGGATTATATCAACAGAACAGTCAAATGGGCTGAATATCACGGTCACCCCCAATAGCTTTGATTTTTCCAATAGTAATGAAATAACCCTGAATATTAATGTTGATACAACTGCCAATGATGTCATCGGAGACTGGGCAGAAGCGAAAATATTGTTTACCGTGACCTCAAGTACTAATTCTGAACCTTTTTTAGATTCGATCAGTCCATCGGTGAGCAAGCTGCCAGTTGCGGTTTATGTGCCTGCGGGTAACTATCCCTCGATTGTTGAAAAACAGTCACAAACCAGACACGGAAATTTCGCCGTACAATTAAATAATATTTCAGCCATGACAGACGCAACTTTCATTGGTCTGGGCATGGTCGTGCCAACGTTTGAAAGTGCATCCTTATCTGGCGATTCCAATAGTTCTGCATTTGATGATGATGGTGTGTATGAAACTCCGGGGTCTTTTTTCAGTCTTTTTGAGGTCAATACAGAAAAACAGGCAATAATTATTGAATCGAACAGCAGTGCAAATACTGGTGCAGATTTATATGTTGGCAAAGATCTGAATATAAACAGTACACCCGATGAGCGAGAGATTATTTGTCAGGACCGGGGATTTGTGCAGAACAAAAGATGTGTGTTGAGAAATGTTAAACCTGGCAAATATTGGATAATGATGAATAATAACTCCAATAATGGTTTTGCTACAGTATCAACGGAATTAGCAATTTTCGATGTTACTGATACAGCTCAAAAAGCACAATTTAGATCACCTGGTGATTTTCAACAGGGCACAGGCTTATATGTTAAGGCTGCTGTTAATATTCAGTCAAACACAACTTTAGACGTAATATATGAATTGCCTCCACAAGTATCACAGAATAATCATTATTATGGAGCAATAGCCGTTGGTGCTGATCCAGGCTCTGTTGGGAAAACAGCAATTATCCCTGTAAAAATAACGGCGTTTAATCCCAGTAATAGTAAACTTTATTCATTAAATAATGAAGTGGCAGATTTTAATTATACCTCTGGTCAAAGCCTGTCTGATATGTATGTTGATACAGGCCTTAATGCAAGAAAAATTGTTCTTGAAAGTTTTGAAGTGGCTTATGATGTTAATCTTTATCGCACTGATTTCAACTTTGATCCACTTGCCATTAAGCCTGATTTATCTGCGTTAACACCAGAATTTACCCTTCAGTCATCTCCCACACCCGCTCCAGGCGTTATACCGCCAGGATTTATCAACTTTCATCGTGTGGAAATTGATATCAGCGAATTTTCACCTGCAAGATGGTATATAGAAGTGACACCTATACAATCAGGAGTTTCACAGGCACCAGCTGGCTATTTTGCAATGGATGCAGATGTACAGTATTCTGTGGGTGATATCATTCAACCCAATCAAAGCCTGTGGTTTAACCCTGCCAGAAGTGGCTGGGGAATCGATTTAAGCCAGGCCACCACCACCCAGGCGGTGACATGGTATCGATACAATGAGGATGGAACCAAACCAAGCTGGTTTCAGGCCAATGGAGCGATTACCCTGCAAAATCAGTGGCGAGGAGAAATGAATCTGATAACATGGAACGGCAGTAGCCCTAAAATTCAACCATTTGGTCATATATCAATGGTCTACACAGGCAGTGATTCTGCGGTTATTTCAATTTCCATGCCCGATAAAACCTATACAGAGGCTATCGTATCGGCTTATTCTCCTGACAATAACTGTCCCGAGTTTAATGACGCGCAAATGATTGATGTCACGGGCTTATGGTTTATTCCATTGCAGTCAGGGTTTGGTAATACTGTACTGGCTACAGAAACAGCAGAAACAACCATTTTTTACTTTTATGATGATTTGGGCTTGCCAACATGGGCAATTGGCACCAGGGCTCTTAATGATGAAGAAACAGTGATGAATCAGGTCTTTAATGGTTTTTGTCCAGATTGCGCATTCAGCAGTATCAGTCAACAACAGGTAGGTACCATACAAAACCAGTATCAGAGTGAATCATCAGGCAATACCTCGGCTGATATTCAGTTGTTGTCACCTTTATCGGGTCATTGGCAGAGTATGGGAGTCTCGCAAAAACTAAATAGAAATTTTGGTTGTATAATACCCAAATCCAGATATGGGAAATAAACAATTGAAAATAACGCATAACTATCAATAAATACCCCAGTTGTAAATTAATAATAAAAAACAGGAAAATATATGTACAAAATTATAAAATACTTACTCATTTTCATCATTCCAATACAAGCCATTGCGGTTGAGGGCATGTGGCAGCCTCGGCAGTTGTTGGATTTGGCTGAGGATGTCAAAAGCAAAGGTTTGGATATACCTGTTGAAAATATTTCCGATTTAGATAAACACCCAATGACCGCTATGGTTTCACTAGGTTTTTGTTCTGCTTCATTTGTTTCTGATACGGGTTTGATTATTACCAACCATCATTGTGCTTATGGTGCCATACAATATAATTCAACTTCTGAAAATAACCTTATTGATAAAGGCTTTTATGCTTCTCATTTAAAAGACGAACTAACGGGTGGCCCAGGTCTGTATATTTATGTGACAGAAGACATTACTGATGTGAGTAAGCAGATGGTTAAAGAGCTTGATGGCTTACACGGGCGTGACAGGTACGACAAAATGGATTTTTTGGAAAAGAATTTAATCGATAATTGTGAAAGCAAAGATGTTTACCGCTGTAGTGTCCGTGTTTTTCATGGCGGCCTTAAGTTTTATTTGATCAAACAATTACAAATCAAAGATGTGCGTCTGGTTTATGCACCATCAGATTCCATTGGTAAATATGGTGGTGATGTTGATAATTGGATGTGGCCACGTCATACGGGAGATTTTTCATTTTTACGTGCCTATGTGGCTAAAAATGGTGATTCTGTAGAGTTTTCAAAAGACAATGTGCCTTATCATTCAAAATCATATTTAACAGTTAACCAGAATGGTTTACAGGAAAATGACTTTGCAATGGTGCTTGGTTATCCAGGTAGAACCTCAAGACACAAATTAGCTGAAGAGATTGATTCATCAGTATTGTGGCGTTATCCAATGATAATAAAAAGCTTTACAAAATACATTGAACTTGTTGAAAAAGAATCAAAAATTCGCCCTGAAGTAACCGTAAAATATGCCAGTAGAATGGCCGGCATTAATAACTATATGAAAAATTCTGAGGGCATGCTGGATGGTTTTAAAAATCCTCAGGCTTTAAATAATAAAAAACAGGCAGAAAAAGAATTTAAACAATGGTTGTTCAAAACCGATAATAAAACAGCCACAGCAGCATTGGATCAACTAGAAAAGTTGTTGACAGAAAAAAAGCAGTACCGAGATAGAAATTTCTACATAGGACAAGTTAAACGCAGTCAACTGCTGAGTGCTGCTAATAGGCTCTATAGACTTTCTAAAGAAAAGACCAAAGCGGATGTTGAAAGAAATAGTCGTTATCAGAAAAGAAACTGGGGAAGAATCAAAAATAGCATTGAACGTATTAACAAAAGCTTTGACAATAAAATGGATAGAATATTGATGGAAGATCAGCTTAATGAATATGCTCAATTATCGATGACAGAAAGGTCAGCTGAGTTTGATAAACTGTTCAATATCAAGGGTGATGACAAGGATGGTACACGGATTAGTGTGGAGCTGGATAAGTTGTATAAAAATTCAGAATTAGCCAACAAAGAAATAAGAATGGCCTGGCTTGATAAAACCCCAGAACAGTTTGAAAGCTCAATAGATTCATTTATCCAGCTTGCCGTAAGCATGTATACCATGAATATGGAAAAAGAGCAAAAGGATGAAGTGATGACTGCAAACTTGCAGGAAGCACAAATGAACTATATGCAGGCTTATTTATCCTATGCAAAGGATCAGGGTTTGCCCGTATATGCGGATGCCAATAGCACTTTAAGAGTGACATATGGAAATGTGATGGGATACAGTGCACAGGATGCGATTAAGTATAGTCCTTTTACTTCACTGGAAGGGATTTTGCAGAAAGATACTGGTCAAGAGCCATTTGATGCCCCTGATAAATTGCTAAAAGCCATTAAGTCGAAAGATTATAGTCGCTATAAATTAGCAAGTATTAACTCCGTACCCGTTAATTTCCTAACAGATCTGGATATCACTGGCGGCAACTCAGGTTCTCCAACTTTAGACAGTCAAGCCAGGCTGGTTGGTTTGGCCTTTGATGGTAATTATGAGAGCATTAATGCCGACTGGATATTCAATAAGAAATTAACCAAAACCATCCATGTAGATATTCGTTACATTTTATGGATAATGGATAAGATTGATAACGCCGACAGATTACTGAATGAAATGGGTGTAGAAAAATGAAAAAATTATTAGTATTGAGTTTAATCTTAAGTTTTAGCATAAATGCCAATAGCTGGCAGGCAGATTTGGATAAGTGGAAAACCAACAGGGTCGATAACTTAAAACGTCCACATGGCTGGTTAAGTTTAATTGCTATGCAGTGGTTTGTAAAAGGTGAAAATAGCATAGGTTCTGCCAGTGATAATACGATAGTTTTACCACATGGTCCTGCTTATATTGGTACTTTTAAACTTGTGAATGATAAAATAACCTTTACAGCTAATAAGGGTATATCTATACAGGCAAATGAAAAGCCTGTTGATGACACTATTCAGGTAAAAATGGATTCTAGTGGTGAACCGACCATATTTATCACCGATACTTTTCAATTTTATGTTATCGAGAGAGGCAAGCCAGCCTTGAGGATCAAAGACTCAACTGCAGAGACCTTAAAAAACTTTAAAGGAATTGATTATTTTCCCGTTTCAGGAGATTTTCGTGTTAATGCTGAATTTATACCCTATGAACCAGTCAAGGAAATTGAAATTATCAATGTATTGGGGCTGTTAAGTAAAGAAACGGCTTTGGGCAAATTGAGCTTTGAGATCAATACGAAAAAATTTACCTTGGACGTTATGGATGCAGATGAAGATTATTACATTATCTTTGCCGATAAAACCAGTGGTAGAACAAGCTACGGACCAGGCCGTTTTTTATATGTTCCAAAGCCAGTACGGGGTAATATAACAACCATAGATTTTAATAAATCTTACAATCCACCTTGCGCATTTACCGATTATTCAACTTGTCCTTTGCCACCTCCACAAAACAGAATTCCTGTATATATTGAAGCTGGTGAGATGAAATACAACAGATAACTGCAACAATAATACAGGCCATGACTATTGGCATATTGGAAAATAGCCAATGGTCATATAAAATCTAAAAAAATTTAAATCATAATAATTTATAGGAATACTACCATGAAAAAATCAGTTTTTCTCATTGTGACCGCATTGACATTGGGCGGTTGTGGTTCAGAGCAGAATGACAATAGTCAGGCAAATACAATAGATGTAGCCAAAAAAGAGACGGCAAAAGTTATCGCACCTGTTGAAACGATCGTTGAACTAAGTTCGGGGATTGATTTGCAATATGTAGATGAATCAGTGCGTCCACAAGATGACTTTTACAGATATGTTAATGGCAAATGGCTGAAAGAATACATAATGCCAGCTGATAAATCCAGATATGGATCATTTAATGCTTTACGTGATAAAAGTGAGAAAGATGTAAAGTCCATTATTGATGAGCTAGCAAAAAACAGCTATGACACTGATACCGATGAGCAAAAAATAAGTGATTTATATAACAGTTATATGAATACTGATGCCATTGAAAAAGCTGGCACCAGTGTTTTAGATAAAGGATTAGAAAAAATCAATAGTATTGCAAACTATGATGATTTGCTGGCTTATATGTCTTTTGCAGACATGTATACAGATGCGCCATTAGGCTTATATGTTTATATAGATTTAAAAGATTCAAATAAACACATCACTTATATTTCACAATCTGGTTTGGGTCTGCCTGAAAAAGATTATTACTTGAATCAAGATGATAAATTTAAAAACATTCGCAGTAAATACTTAACCTTAATTGAAAATATGTATAGCTTGGCTCAATTTACAGATCCTGCTGCAGCTGCGCAAACAGTCATGGCAATTGAAACCAAAATTGCTGAAGTTCACTGGACAAATGTACAGACTAGAGATGCAGAGAAATCATACAACTTAAAAACTTTTGAAGAGTTTAAAGCCTTAATGCCTGATTTAAACCTTGATGTTTGGATACAAGGCACGACTTTAGACAACGTAACTGAAGTGGTTGTTAACCAACCAGATTACTTGGAAAAACTAAACGGGATTATTACTGGTACTTCTATCGCTGATTGGAAAACATATTATACCTGGAAACTACTGGATCGTGTAGCAGGATTTTTACCACAAAAATTTGATGAAGAAAATTTCAGATTTTATGGAACAGTATTAAATGGTACAACTGAGCAGAAACCTCGCTGGAAAAGAGCCATTAGCAACGTAAATAGAAGTGTTGGTGAATTGGTCGGTAAGGTATATATAAAGTCATATTTTCCACCTGAAGCCAAAAAACGCATGGATGATATGATAGAAAATCTCCGTACAGCATATGGTGAAAGCATTAAAGATCTGGATTGGATGAGTGAAGAAACCAAGGTGAAAGCACTTGAAAAATTACACAAGTTCGATCCCAAAATTGGTTATCCTACAAAATGGAAAGATTACAGTAGTTTACATGTAAACAAGGGTTCTCTGGCGGACAATATGTTTGCTGTGCAGACATGGAATGTTAATCGCAATAGAAGCAAACTAGGACAACCCATTGATAGAACAGAATGGGGTATGAATCCACAAACGGTTAATGCTTATTACAATCCAACCAAAAATGAAATAGTATTTCCAGCAGGTATTTTACAACCTCCTTTCTTTAATCTGGCTGCAGATGATGCGGTTAATTATGGTGGTATTGGCGCGGTAATTGGACATGAAATGGGTCATGGTTTTGACGATCAGGGTTCTTTATTTGATGGTGATGGTAACTTAAATAGTTGGTGGACAGACCAGGACAGAGAAAAGTTTAATGTCAAGACAGCTATGTTAATCGAGCAGTATAATAAATTTGAGGTTTTAGATGGTTCTGCTCATGTTAATGGCGAGCTGACACAAGGAGAAAATATTGGTGACTTAAGTGGTTTAACCATTGCTTATAGAGCTTATAAAAATGCATATCCAGAGAATGTGACTATTGATGGTTTAAGCTCTGATGAAAGGTTCTTTTATGGATGGGCACAAATATGGCGTGGTAAAATGCGTGATGAAGCACTATTACAACAGGTTGCTACTAACCCGCATTCACCAGGCGAATTTAGAGGTAATGGACCTTTGAGAAACTTCCCTCCATTTTTAGCATTATATAAAGTTAAAGAAGGAGATAAAATGTATTTGCCAACTGATCAGCAGGTTAAAATTTGGTAAACTCATAGTTTAAGTACTTTTAAAAGTAAAAGCCGTTGTTATTATTGTGACGGCTTTTTTTATGTGAGTAAATAATTGTTATATTTTGGCTGTAGATACGCCAGCGTATGGATGTATATTGTTTGCTCGTGGATAATAAGCATATAAATCAATAAGTTAGATGGAGATATAAATTAATCCTATTCATAAAAAAATAAAACAAGAGTACACTTGTAAACAATAATATTTAATTGTGGTTACAAACTTGACATTGACTATAATTGAACATAGTATGCCTGTTTTATTCAATCAAAATATTGATAATACCATGACAAAGCAAAATAGTTTTAACAAAGAAGAATTGGTCAAATGTAGCCAGGGTGAGCTATTTGGGAAGGATAATGCCAAATTACCTGCAGACCAGATGTTAATGATTGATAGGATCATAACAATTAATGACGATGGAGGTGATTTTGGAAATGGTGAGATTATTGCCGAATTAGACATTAATCCTGACCTGTGGTTTTTTGCCTGTCACTTTAAAGGTGATCCTGTGATGCCTGGATGTTTGGGTTTGGATGCCTTATGGCAATTAATTGGGTTTCATATGATTTGGAATGGCTTCAAAGGTAAAGGAAGGGCTTTAGGAGTAGGGGATGTTAAATTTAGGGGACAAGTTTTGCCAGACTCAAAAAAAGTCACTTATCATTTGCATATCAAACGCATGATAGATTCAAAATTAAAATATGCTATTGCAGATGGCTCAGTATCTGTGGATGGTAAAAAAATATATACGGCAACAAAATTAAGAGTTGGCCTATTTACTTCAACTGAAAACTTTTAGTAGAAAATATAATGAAAAGAGTAGTAATAACAGGTTATGGTATCGTCTCATGCTTAGGCAATGATAAGGATGAAGTATTGGCATCATTACAGTCAGGAAAATCAGGAATTACTTATAATGAAAGCTATAAAGAACAGGGTTTAAGAAGCCACGTATCAGGAAGTATAGATATAAATTTAAAAGATCATATCGGTCGAAAGGATTTGCGCTTTATGAGCAGTAGTTCTGCCTATGCCTATATCGCCATGAAAGAAGCTATCGAGCAATCTGGCCTAGCAGATGATCAGATTTCAAATGTCAGAACAGGGTTGATAGTAGGTGCAGGTGGTTCTTCATCAGAAAGTATTGTGGAAAGCATCGATAAACTAAGAGCCAGAGGAATCCGCAAAGTGGGTCCATATGTGGTTACTAAATCCATGAGTAGTGGAATATCTGCCTGTCTGGCAACGCCATACAAAATCAAGGGCTTAAACTATACAGTCAGTTCAGCCTGTGCAACAAGCTCTCATTGTATTGGTTTAGCCATGGAGCAAATTCAATTTGGTAAACAGGATGTTATTTTTGCAGGTGGTGGAGAAGAGGAGCATTGGTCTTTAAGTATGATGTTTGATGGCATGGGAGCATTGTCAACCAAATATAACGATACGCCAGAAATGGCATCCAGGCCTTATGACCAAAGTCGTGACGGATTTGTTATAGCTGGTGGAGCGGGGATTGTGGTATTGGAAAGTCTTGAGCATGCTCAGGCTCGTGGTGCCAATATAATTGCTGAAGTTGTAGGTTATGGAGCTACCTCAGATGGCGATAACATGGTTGCTCCATCTGGTGAGGGTGCGGTACGTTGTATGCAAACGGCTTTAAGTACCGTTACTGGCAAAATTGATTATCTCAATACTCATGGAACCAGTACGCCATTGGGTGATTTGGTAGAGATAAAAGCTGTTAAAGAAGTGTTTAAGGATCAGGTGCCTAAAATATCTTCCACCAAGTCCCTTTCGGGTCATTCGCTGGGTGCTGCAGGTGTCCAGGAAGCCATCTACTCAATTCTTATGATGCAAAATAATTTCATTGCTGCTTCAGCAAATTTATATCAACTAGATGAAAAAATTGATTCTGACTTGCCTATAGTCAGCAAAAATATCAATAATATTGACATTACCACGGTCATGTCAAATAGTTTTGGTTTTGGTGGTACCAATGCAACATTGGTGCTACAAAAATACCAGGATTGATATTAGTTTTCATATTTGAACGAAAATCATCATGGTTTTCGTTCAAATATCGTATCCATTTATCGTGCTTTGAATAGTGGCTATAAGCCATTGATTTATAAGATATATGAATAGCCATATAATTAGACTAACTTCCAAATTTTTTCATGTTATTGAAGACTTATAAATCAATAACTTAAATCCACTCGCCAGATATTCCTGAACAGTTACAAGTTTATTATGGTTATGTTATTATAATCACCTTTACAATCTTTCATGTGTTACAGAAAAATGCCATGATTAAATCAGATTTACTTTATTTAACACCGTTGTCGAAAGAAGACCTTGATTTGTTTAAAGAGATTTATACTGATCCAAATTTAATGGAATTAGTGGGTGATGCCTTGAGTACAATAACAGCAGAAAAAATATTTAATCGATCCATAATAGAATTGAATGAATCGATTTCCAAGTATATTTTTTATGTTATTAAAAACAATCACAATAATGAAAAAATAGGAATTGTTGGATTATTTTGGAATCAGACAATAAAAACCAGTGTTGAGATGGGGGTCATGATAACAAAAAATCATCACAGAAAAGGTTATGCCATAAAAGCCCTAAATATGCTAATGAAGCACGTCTTTGCTCATATGAATGTTAAGTCAATTGTGGCTTTTTGCCATGCAGATAATATCATGGCTAATCGAGTCTCAAAAGGCTTGGGATATCAAAATATGGGAATCAGTATTGATCCAAAATCACAGCACAGAAATATCAAATGGGAAATAACAATTGAAAAATTTAAAAAAGCAAGAAAAAGGTAGTTTGGTTAATGTCGGTTTGGGCATGACCTTGGGTTCACATATTACACCATTATCCAGAAGCTATATAGAAAATGCCGATGTGGTATTTGTCGCAGCATCAAACAATATTGTGGAACAATGGGTAGCAGGCATGAACAATGATGTCAGAAGCTTGCAGCAATATTATCATGAAGGGACATCACGAATAATAACTTATAAAAAAATGGTAGAGGTTATTATGGCAGAAGTACGCATAGGGAAGAAAGTCTGTGGAGCTTTCTACGGTCACCCAGGCGTGTTTGCCTGGGCGCCACATGAGTCGATTAAACAGGCCAAATCTGAAGGTTATAGGGCACATATGGAACCCGGTGTATCAGCAGAGGATTGTCTGTATGCAGATTTAGGCATAGATCCAGGAAAATACGGTTGCAGCCATTTTGAAGCCAGTCAATATATGTTTAGAAATAAAATTTTTGATGCTTCATCTTATTTAATACTGTGGCAGTTCGGCATAGCTGGCGATAAAAGCCTGGCAAAATTTTCAACTACGCCAAAGTATAAACAAATACTTGTCGACATGCTCTTGAAAATTTATCCTGCTGACTTTGAAATAATATTATATGAATGCGCGGTATTACCGATTGAACAGACAGTTATCAAAAAGATAAAACTGTCTGAATTGGCAGACGCTGAAATGTCATTAAAAACCACAGTAGTTTTTCCTCCTTATAAAAAAACGACACTGAATAAACACATCGTGAAACTTGTAGAAAAAATATAATCACTATGATACTATGAAGAATCATTTTAGTTACAATTCAACATACTTGTGGGGACAAAACATGAATTCAGCAATAAAAATATTAGAGAAAATTGGTCAAAATACATCACTTAAGCAACACGATGACTTATTAGAAATGTTAACAAGTTTGGATGTTAAAGAAAATTCATTTGACAGTATAAATTTAAAAGAAAATGTATGTGTACTCGTTCCAGAAGATGATGAAAGTGGTGATGATGACAAAACCGAAAATACTTAAATTTTTTCCTAATTAATTTACATACATATGTGAGATAGCTATGGGTATCTGGTGTTTATTCGTTATTTTATGTCAGATTTTTGTTGTTTCTTCATATGCTGATGAGTATTCAAGTCAATCATTACTCAACGATGAAGAGATAAATCAGCTATTTGTCACCACTGATGATATCAGAACTGAAAATTATCAGAAATTTTCAGAGAATCTACAAATATTAGAACGCAATAAAAAAACATTTTCTCCTTTTCAACATTGTTATTACGATTATCTTTCTGCTTATCAATTAAGTCTTTCTGGTAATTTTAAGTTAGCAAACGAGCAATTTTCTGTTTTATTTGCTAAATGTGAAGATATTAGAATAAAAATAAGAGTTAAAGCGTTACAAGCAAATTTATACGCAATTGCAGGAGAGTACCATAAAGCAATTTCTCATTTAGATTTCATCATCTCTCATATTGATGATATTAAAGATATTACAACAAAGTATTATGCATATGTACCTGCTTTTATAGTTTACGATATGGTTGATCAAAGGGAGTTGAGTTTGAAGTTCGCAGAGTTATTAATCGATGAAAAACCACCTGAGAAATACCTCTGTAAGGGGTTACTTTTTAAATACAAAGCACTAATGGAGCCCTCTTATCAAAGTAACTTAGAGCATAAAATTCGTAGCGTAATCAAACAATGCAAGCAGTCAGGCGAAATGATTTATGCACAGGCATTAAATGTAGTCTGGCTTAAATCGCGTTTAAGAGTATCCAAAACGGATGATAACTTTAATAATTTGCTTAAAATTCTATTAGAATCTGATAATGATATTGAAAAAACAAAATATAAAAATTTAATAAATGTAAAAAATAGTTTGTTTGCTGAAATTTATGAGAAATTGGGAAACTCTGAAAAAGCCTTTGAGTATGCTAATCTTGCAATCAATGGTAGCTTTTCTATAGGAACAACCGAACAAAAAATTGATGCCTTACAAGTATTGATAAATTATCATCAAAATAATAAAGACTATCAAGCTGCCAATAAATATTTAATTGAGAAAAATCAGGCTGACAAAAAGCTTTATTCAGATACACAGGCAAAACTAATGGCTTATCAAACAGTAAAACATGACAGTTTGGCTAAGACTCTTCAAATTGAATCACTAAATAGAAAAAACGATGTGTTACAACTTGAGGAAGAATTAGCAGTAAAATCTAAAATAAATCAAAGATTATTAAATTCCATATTTGCCACCTTAATATTATTGTTTTTATATGCTGGATTTAGAATAAAGAAACAACAAAAACAATATAAAAAGCTATCAGAACTAGATCACATGACCTCTATCTATAATCGCAAAGGTGTTAAGGATTATATGGATTATTTACTGCCTTATTCCAAAAAGAAAAATGAGATTATTGCATATGGAACATTTGATCTTGATATGTTTAAGAAAGTTAATGATAAATATGGGCACCTTACAGGCGATTGGGTTATAAAGGCAGCGGTGTTGGCCTGTCAAAATCTAAACAATGCAAAAGCCACCTTTGCCAGGCTGGGTGGGGAAGAGTTTTCTATCATCATTAGAGATGCCAGTTTAGATGAAATAAAACAATTTTCAGAACAATGTAGACAGGCTATTTATACTATAAAAACATTAGAACAAACGGGGTGCAATTTCCAGATCTCTGCTAGTTTTGGTATAACCACCACTGAACTGTCAGGTTATGAATACTCGGATCTCATGAGAAATGCAGACACCGCACTTTATACCGCGAAAAACAACGGCAGAAACCAGATAGCCATTTATGAGAGTGCATAAAAATATACTTTATTACGCTCTTTTATCAGCAAATTTAATCACACCATCATCACCTGAGGAACGATCGAAAATACATAAATAACTACTGATAATGGGCAAGCCAATGATGGATTGATTTGGCCATTTATCTATCTGACTCAATAGAGTGAAAAATACCTGATTTGGACTCAATGCATGCAACTGCCAATAATGATCAGGCTGACAACATAAGGTCACCTGTTTCTCCTCACTTCCTTCGAAGGTAAAATACAGCTTAGGCCAGTCCTGCAAATTTAAATCGGTGGGAGAATAGGGAGTATTGTTTTTGCGGGTCAAATTGAATGCATCGATAAAAGTCACTAACTTAGGATTTACTTTATTAAATGAGTCGATAACATATTGGTATATTTTTTTTTGCAACATCAAATAACTGGAGCCAGAATCAATAATGGAATTAGTGAAAAATGAATGGATATGTGTATTGTCTAGTCGAGGTGCCAGTATCTCATCAAAGCCCTCAACCTGTACCGACAACAGATTGGTATTATAATAGGCATCATGCAGTACTTTAACATTTTTGCTTTTGCCACTAAAAATGACAGAGTCGCTTTCGACTTCACCGATAATAAACAGGCCTTTATTTAACATTTCATTTTCTTTTTGATCCTGGGTCATATTTGTAGTAGGTACATAGACTACAGATCGATGGGTTAATAAGGTGAATTTATTCAGACTAATATTTTTCTGCTCAAAGGCGCTGAATACTGGTGTGATATCTTTTTCAGGATACTTTCTCAAAAAATTTTTAAATGCAGGAATACCACTTTTGTTAACTTCAGCAGAAAAAATCCAGGGATAGGTATTTTGTTCATGATTACTATTGTTTTCATAGTAACTGGATAAATCATAAGCATTGTTAAGATGGTGGTAGGCAAGACCCATTATACCATCAAGCCCTTGAAAACTATTTTCTTGCTGATCCGAGACAATGGAAAATGACACATCAGGAATCTCAAAACTATCAGTGTCATTTGAATAAATGATTTTCGATTTAACGACTGGACCTGCCCATCCGCCTTTTCCATAGGTTACGCATTGCGCGTATTGGCTCAACTCAAGACACTTGTCATTTGCGGGAGAATAATTGCTAGCATGAAAGGCAAGAGTGCTACTGCCCGTATCTATCAATAATTTAACAGCTTCTTTCTGGCTGCCAATCTCCAGTTTAAGTGAATAACATCCTTGAGATGGTGCAATATTAATCGGAAATTGTATAGATTTTTTCATCACTTAAGTATAACCCTCTAAAATAAAATAAGGTAGCATTAATTAATCTAAGAACTATTCTACAGGCTATTTATATCAGGCATTACCAGTGGTAGCCAAAATATTTCTATTATTATAGTTGGTTGTTGATTCAATCCATTTTCTTATCAAATTTACCCGATGATGAAATGATTGGGAATCTATAATTCTCATAATATTTTCATGGAGGTAGCCTTTAAAAGGGATGAAAAAATCTTGAGATTCCTGACCATTAGCTTGGATAAGCACGCTGTTGCATTCAACGTTAAGGATCGAGCAAAAGCCAAAGCTAAGGCG
>JAESTH010000310.1 GCA_016763695.1 Alcanivoracaceae bacterium | reverse complement strand
TTTCGTTTACTATACGGAAGCGAGCAGTGCCTCCATCTGCTCCTGTGACATAGATACGCCCACAGCTACCAACTTGCACTCTGGACATGTAGTTGTGTGACCAGCCATAACCTAGTGGCCCTAATTCATAACGGTTTTTATTGCTGTAGGTGTGGATAAACTCAAGGTCGGCACCTGGGGCAGCCAGGGAGATGTCTTTTTTGGAGTAGATCATGGAGCCATCGGCCAGGTCTACGCCTTTGACTACTGGATGACCAATGAGTAGTGAGTCTTTGATCTCGAAGATAGATTGCAGGTGACCTGTGACGACTTCTGTATCGCCTGTAATCAGGGAATTTGAGGTAATGGTGACGTTGTAGCTGCCATTGCCCCAGTTGTTCGGCAGTAACAGGAATGATGTTTGCCCCTGCTGTGAAAGTGCCATTGGCTATGTTGGTTATATCGCCTGATGGATCACCTGCAGCATCCAGTCGCTCCAGGTCTATGCTCATGGTTGCATCTGAGTTTAAGAATACTTCTATGCCTTCGTCTTTACAAACCAGCGGGTCCAACAGGTCGATGCTGGTTTGTACCTTGAGGGTTGAGGACAGTTTGTTGTTGATCACTCGACCACCACAGGCCTGGCCTGAAAAAGCACCATCGCTATTTTCACAGGTGGCTTTAGCAACTATTTTTTGGCTAAAACCTTCTATTGGGGTGCGACTTGATTTAATTTCAAATGCGCTGTCTTTGTTTAGGATCACTTCGATTTCATAGTTTGATAATGGCTCTATTAATGCACCATTTCGAATGGAGAACTCTAAGTCTGATTTAAAAGGGTATTCCCGAATAACTTCTGCCTCGATGTTTCCATCTTTATAGAGTATAAATGTTGCACTTTCAGGCTTGTAATCAGGGGGTTCTATTGAGGCAGTGATACCTATGGGCTCTAATAATCTGGATTGATCATTAAGCATGAAATCTGTTGGAGTTATATTAGTAATATCAACGGTTGCTGAATATGCAGAGACCTGAATTGTGGGGCCAAGTATGGTGCCGAATTGTGGTATGCTAGGCCAGGACAGTTCAAAATCTATGGAGAAATCAATTTTCCCTGTTGTTTGCGGGAGGGTAAAATCAAATTTATCAAAGTCATTTTCTATGACTGTTAGCTCAAGTTCTCCACCATTATGGCTTGTTATTTCATGTGAAATGGGTGCATCAAAGTAATCAGTCTTGACCTCGGCAAAATGATCCCAAAAGAAATAGGGAGATTGCACAACTCCTGTTGTTGGTAATTTATCTATGAAGTAACTGTTTCCCTCAGATATGGTTTCATTGGCATATATGGCTGCATTTATTGAAAAGCTTTTTCCTGGTTTGCTAGCATGATAAAGCCCATATGGACCATAAAATTGAAATTGACCATAATGCACATTTGTGTATATATTATGCTGTAGCTCTGCTGCACTTTCTGAAATATAACTGGCTACTCTTATGTTAAAAGATTCGGTGATTAATTCTGGGCTGCTTAGTTCAATCGCATGGCGAGTACTTGTTCCAATAGTTTCTGAGCTGATAGTCGGTCCATAGACGCTAAAGGTTGTATAAAAGTGGTTTGATAGTATGTTTTTTTCTTCCTCAGAGCATATGGGAGGCATCAGGCTTTGTATGTTACAGTCTTCCTTTAGTGCTATCTTAGCTGTATTAAAGTTTGTATATGGTCCTGCATTGTCACCTGGGTCGTAGTGATCCCAGGCACCAAAGTCATTGTCATATTCATCACAGCCAAAGTCATAATCAGGGGCAAAAGGATTGCATTCGTGATCTTTGTTTTGTGCTATAACTCTTTTATCTTCTGTGTGCTTATGGTTATTGGACTCCGGATGAGTTTCTTTAACACTTAGGGAATGAGCATGATTTGGTATTTGTCCCTGAGTTTTATTGAAATCTCCAATATCGCGTGAATTGATGGTAATTGGCACATTGGAAACTGTATTGTTATATTCATCCACAACAAGAAAATGAGCCACTCTGGCTCTCACCCCTGCACTAAACCCTATGCTATTACATGAACTTCCATCCCAACAGATAATTGCTATTCTGGCTGCATCTCCTGGTTGTATAAAGGTTTGAAATAATTCATTGGCATTAAGGTTGCCAAGTTTTGTTACAACACTGGCGCTTACTGTAATCAAGCCTATTTTTGTCAGGTTTTTATCTGTCTGTTTTAATAGTCCTAATGTATGGTTATCAATTTTCTCATCTAAATCTATGTCTATCTGTGCAATTCCAAATTCATCTGTTAATACTGTAAGACTGGTTGTTGATGTGCCTGAATATTAATATCATCGGCAATCGTATTTAATGTTGCCAAGCCCTGGATTATTTTGAAAGTGACACTTGCCTGAAGCACGGGGCTATTGAAGTTGTCTCTAACAATGACGGCCAGCGGCTGTTCAAGGCGAGTATTGACGACTCCCAGCTGGTTATTGGTTGCTGCTATTATTTTTATGTTTGCAGCAGACAGAGGGTCACTATTGGCGCCTTCGCTATAAGGCGTCAACAGTTGTTGATACAACTCTGAGTTAAGCCAGTTATTGGGTGCTTGGGTGGTCTGGCCACCTGCATAGACTCCTGAGATAAAGTAGCCAGAATGTCCCGTCTCGGGGTGGTAGATATGCCATGTGGAACCACTCCATGTATCTATGCTATCAGTATTTGTTACCAGGATGGCATGGTTGCCCTGGCTTAGCCAGTTTGTGATCTGTTCTTTGATTATTGCTGGGTGGTTGGTGGTTGGTAGTTGGCTTTGGTAATTATCGGGGGTGAGGTGTAACAGGGGGATATTTTGTGCCTGTAATCTCAGGCCTTTATCGGCAGAGATGGCAGCAACTGCCCATTGGCTTTGAAATATGTGTGACTCCAGGTAGGAGCCATGTAGTGCTGAGATGCGGTAGAAGTGGTATTGGTTTTGTTGGATGTTGTTGCGACTGATGGCATCAACGCTGTTGGTTACGGCATCTATGCT
>JAESTH010000247.1 GCA_016763695.1 Alcanivoracaceae bacterium | reverse complement strand
GGTTTAAATGGCAATAATTAATAGGCCTGCCACTGAGGTCAAAGTTGATCCTCCAGAAGAAGTCTCCGGTATTATTTCTCGGCCACGGGTAAAGGTTGAAGAAAATAATTTTGTAGAGGACAGTGAACTTGGCCCTGGCCCTAAGCAGGGGTCATCATTTATACAATGGTTTAAGTGGGTGCTGCTTGTCTTGGCTGTCGTGGGTATTATTGCGGTTGTAAGGCCACTGTTGCCGAGCATGAGTTCTGGAAAAGTAGCACCTGAAGACATTGCTCTGGATGTGGATAGATTGATTCGTATTGATAGTGTTGTCGCTTTACTTGAGAAGAGAATTGAACACAACTTGGGGACTCTGGAACAGTTAGAAAAAAAGGGTGATAGAGTATTGATAGACACTATACGGTTGGCTTTGGCGGAAAATTTGATAGACCTGGAAGAGCATCAGGATAGTTATATTCAAGTCCTTGAGAGCTTGCGGCATGCGTATCAAGCTAATTCAAGTAGTGTTGTGTCCAGCTTAAAGGAACACCTGAAGTCCAGTACAGACAGCTATAAACTAGGCAGGGTGAGCGCTATTAGCGAAGCGATGGATTTAATTACATCGGTACCAGAAGGCCAGTCGCCCTTAGAATACTTTAGTAAAAAAGTGAAGAAACAGAAATAAAGGATTATGTTATGAATAACCGAACGGTAAGAACCCCAAATTGTTTTATCTTTATTGTTCTGGCGCTATGTATATCAAGTGAAGCCATGGCTATAAATTGGCGAGATATGGTGCCGGAAGAGCTTGAACAGCATATCCCTGGCACAAAGAGCCCAGCAAAAGACAAGCCTGAGCAGGAGCAGAAAGAATTCAGTGTGGTTGAGGATGCCGCAATAGGTGCCGCTGTCTGTGGTGGTTTGTTTAAGATCTTTGGCAAAGAAAATAGCTCAGCGGTTAAAGCGGCTTTAGCATGTGGTGCAGCTAATGCTGCCGTTACTGTTTTGGCTAACCAGGGCAAAGATGAATACGCAGAGCAGTATTCACAAATTACTGAGGATATGGCGACTTCAGAGAAAGAGATTAATAAGCTGGAGAAAGAAACCCAGTCGAATGGTAAGAAAGTTAATTCTTACCAAACCAAAGTTGATAAGTTGATCGCAAAAGAAAAGAATGATGAAAAGTTTATTCGTAAATCTGGGGACTTGCGTGAGGATTTGGATAAACAAATACGAATCAATAAAACGGCTAAGTCGAAGGCTGAGGCAAAGTTAGAAATTTTGGATAAACAGGTTGTTGATCTGGACGTTATTATTAAAGACTCTCCAGACATTGAACATTTAAAAACAACTAAAGTGGCTTTACTTGATCAGAAAAAACGTCTGACCGAATCAGTTAAGCAAGCTAACGGTATGAATAATGAGCTTCTTGCCCAAAAAACCAAATTAGATGAAGAAGTTATTAGACGTAGTTAAAAGGTAGTTGGTTATGAGTTGTTCAATAGTTTTGAGATGTAGTTTAGTTATTCTTGTTATGAGCTTGGTGGGGGGGTGCGCTACGACCTGTTCAACAAATCCTAATGATATAAGCCGGCTCTGTGCAGCGCGTTATAGAGTGGGAATGAACCAACAGCTCGAAGATCATCTTGCTGTTCGTCGGCAGGAAGCGGATAACTTGAAGAAGCAAGTTGATATTTCAAAGCAAGGGTTAGTAGAGAGTAAGAAACGGTTGTCGGATATGTCCCTTAAGTTAGCAGCTGTGGATGCCAAAACAGAGGCTGCTAGAAAAGAAGCTCGTAAAATTTCTGCAGAACTAAACTTGAAGCAACGTGATATTGATAGCAGACAAAAAGATTTGGTTGCTCTGGAGCAACGAATCGATGACTTAAAGAAACAAAAAAGTGATAAAAAAGATACGGCTGTACAGCTAAACCAAGTACAGAGAGATCTTAAGCAAACCAAAGAAGAAATACAGATTTTAAAAGATTATCTGGATACGGATTTATTGATTAGGGCTGAAAATGCCCTGGCTTATGATTAATACTGAAAGCAACAAGGGGCGTATTGGTATGAATGTCTCCACAAAGGTATACCGAGTGGTAGTGGCGTTGACATTCTTCTTACTGATATTGTCGAAAAATACCTTAGCAGAAGAGGGTATCCCACTTTTTTATCTTAATGGGGACTGGATTAGCCATGATTATGACTGCCCTAGTGGGGTTCCTCGTACAGAAAAGATTACCATTTCTATAGAGGGTAATGATATTAGGGCTCTTAAAACGGATAGTGGCGGAGATAACTGTGTACCAACAGGTAGTGATTCCTTCAATGGCTCTTTACCATCTGAGCTACCTGTTGAGCGTTCCTTCCCGATAGTAATGGTACTTGGTACACCAAGTAGCCCAGCTTGTTGTACGGGAAGAGCTTATTTAGTTATGGTCGATGTTGATAATTTTAATGTATGTCTTGAGCCAGGCTGTAGTCGTCAGGGTTGGGTCGTGCATTTTTCCAGAATAAATTTTGTACCTCAATTGTAGAAAACCCATTATTAACAAAGCAAGAAAATCGCTGGGATCAAGGGTTTTTATCTTTTGAGAGATATTAATAATGGTGCCCAGGAGAGGACTTGAACCTCTGCGAAACATGCTGGTTTATCTAGTAAAAATAATAAGATAGAGTTTTTGTAAATTTATGCGCTCCACAGAGGCTCCATAAATTTTTAATCTAGCAAAACCCCCACCTGCAAAGCTTGTCGAATATTGACAATATTCGACAATTTAGTTAACTTAATCAAGAATACTATGTGGAGACTAATACCATGGCTAGTAGCATGAATTTATCCTTGACCGATGAGTTGCGAGACTTTGTAAAAGGCCGTACTGGTGATGCTGGGTTGTACTCGACACCCAGTGAATACCTCCGTAGCCTGATTCGTCGTGATATGGAAACTCAGACAACCGTTACACATATTTTGGGTGGGCTGGATGATCTTTCGGCGGGTCGTTTTTCTGAATTTTCTATTCTCGAT
>JAESTH010000246.1 GCA_016763695.1 Alcanivoracaceae bacterium | reverse complement strand
TTTGCCACATAAAAAGGCTCTGCGAACGCATCTGCTAATGATATGATAATAAGGCGTGTCATCAATAGAGATAAGCTGTTTTCTGGCTAAAGTCATGGTCTTCTCCTTGTTAAACCATCATTTTACTCATTTTCTTAAATTTTAACAGTGGCAAAATGCTGATTTTCTTGTAGGAAATTTCATACAAAATGCCTGTCCAATGTTACTGCAATGTTACTGCAATGTTACTCCAACATACAAGATGCCTGTCCAATGTTAGTACACAATGTTAGTAGTCCAATGTTAGTATCTACAATGTTAGTAGTCCAATGTTAATAGTTATCAATTAGAAGAATCCATCATAACCATCTCTATTGATGAGAATAAACGTAATGTTGTCTCACCAACCATGCTAAAACAATTGAATGCCACTCTGGATATAGCTAAAAAACAAAATGTCGTTGTCATATTGACTGGTAAAAATGATGTGTTTTCTGCTGGAATCGATCTAAATATCCTTAAAAAAGGCATCGTAGATGCCCTTTATATGATATCAGGTGGTTTTAAACTTGCCGCTAGACTGCCGGCCTTTCCAACACCTGTTATTATTGCCTGCAATGGTCATGCTATGGCAATAGGCTTAACTGTGCCAAAAGCAGGGATCGAAATATGCTACCAACTTTTAACTCTTGTCAACTTCACAAAAGCAGTCTTATTAGCGGAATACTACACCCCAAATAACGCCATAGAATCTGGGTTTCTCGATAAAATTGTGCCCTATGAAAAGGTTTTAAATGAAGCCAAAAAACTAGCCTTAGCTTATTCAATATTTTATTCAAAGACTTCAAAGTTGTCTATCCTAAGCTTTGCTGTGCCATCGTCTTGAATAATCCAAAGTTCTTTTGTAATAAGGCCATGTGCTTTGTTCATTTCCCACTTGGAGGTAACTATGGCAGAATGTGCAGTGATTACTTTGATTGTTGGTTCTAAATAACGCACATTGGTAAAACCTTGTGAAATCAAGTTATCCCAAAAACCTTGTATTTGTGTTCGGCCAGTGAAAGTTCCAAATGGCAATACCGTCATGACAGCATCGATTTCATAAGCGTTTGCAGCTTTGATCGCATTACCCGTATTAAAGGCATTAATCCAATCATCACTGGACTTATTGACCGCATTAAGTACCTTGATTCGATCAGCTTCATTTAAGGATTGAGTTTGTTTATGGATGTTCTTGAACAATTTGCCGTGACCCGGGACAATCCAATCAGCTTTAGCTAAAATAAGATTGCGGGAGTGGATGAGACTATGAGAATCTTCTGCAAGTGGATCTTCTTGTGGCTCAAAATCAGCTGTCCACCACAGATGGGTTAGTGCATAAGTGCCTTCGCGAGTTTCAACCAGCAGGCTGGCATCTTCCTTTGTATGCCCTGGCGTTCGTACCACTTTAATGCCATGTGCTATTTCATAATTGTCGGGGTGATCAGACCAAGTGTCATCTTTATAGGTTCCCCAAAAATCCACAAGAGTCGCATTGTGAAAAAGGCCAAGTTGAGTAACATGATCCGGATGATGATGACTGATAAATACATGTGTAACGTCTTCTGGTTTCAAGCCTTTTTCTTGCAGTTGAAGCAGTATTGTCTGCCATACCCGGGTCCGAGATAAGAACCATGTCTTTTCCCTGTACCAGAGAAATTGTACTGGCCACTTTACGGGCACCATCATCTTGTGCACCAGGTATGAAGCTGCGATCTTTTATCGGCTGAACATAACCAGAGTGTAACACGGTTACTTTGTTATCTGTGACTGATGATTGAGAGATATGGTTATACAGTGTCAAGAGGGTGATGGCTATAATTTTAAGTTGTGATTTCATTGATGCGGTTCCTATTAAATTGTTAATGACCATTGTAATTGGGCAGTGTCTTGCAAAGAAGTGGCGAAAACGACTATATGTTGGGCATAATTGCCATGTATGTGCCACTTATGGTTGTTTTTATATAATTACAAAGGCACAATCTGTTTTATTAGCTGTGGAGATTAACAATGGCAAGAAAATACAAATACATTGGTATCGCCAAATATCCAGGCGTTCAACTTGCGGCTGTTTATGGACTAACAGACATGTTGATGACGGCTAACACTTTTATTCAAGAACAAGAAAATACAGATAAAACAACTCTACTTTTTTGCCTCTCTCATTGGGAGTTAGATACTGAAAACAGTCAACTTGAAGCGACATTTTGCACATTAGAAAAGAGTGTGCTCCAACAGGATGTTATTGTTATATTAGGGACTCTTGATACAGGAAAACTAGAGGACATGAGTGAGGTGGTTATCAATTGGATTCGCAAACAACATGCGGCAGGTGCAATAGCCAGCTCGGTATGCAAAGGTGCTTTTGCATTGGCAAAGAGTGGAATCTTAAGCAATCGCAGAGCAACCACACATTGGGCTTTTGAAGAAGAATTTTCGGCTTTATACCCAGACATAAATTTGGAAATAGACAAAATGATTGTTGATGATGGTGATGTCATTACGGCTGGTGGCGTGATGGCTTGGCTTGATCTTGGCTTGCGGCTCATTCATCAGTTTGCTGGGCCTGAGGTTATGGTTAAGATCGCCAAATTTCTTTTAATAGATCCAAGTGGGCGAGAGCAAAAGTTTTACCGTGCTTTTTCGCCTCCAATGGATCATGGAGATACCCTCATCATTAAAATTCAGCATTGGTTACAAGCCAATTACGGTCAGCTCATATCCCTTGAAAAACTTGCAGATATGACATCGATTAGTGTGAGAACATTAATAAGGAGATTTCACAATTCACTGGCCATGAGCCCGACAGCATACATTCAACAAGTTCGTGTAGGGCAAGCCAGAGAGTTGCTTGAGTTTACGACATTGGCTGTGAATCAAATTGCCTGGAAAGTAGGGTATGAAGACCCTGGTTCATTCAGTAAAATATTTCAGCGTAACATAGGACTAACACCAGCAGAATATCGCCGTCGATTCGATGCGCATTGATGCTGATTTTGAGCCAACTTTTATTAGCTAATTTGCCCAATCCAAGCAATTGCCGCGACCCTCACAAAAATCTGGATGGGATGCGCAGCTTTTCATCAACAAGTGACATCAGGTGCGTTAAAGTTACATGGTGCAAAAAAATACACAAGCATAGCCCACCTGTGTTTGGGCGAAAGCCGTGTTGCTAAGATCAAGAAGCAACCTCAGAATATACCAAGGACAGGCATTCAAAGATTACCAAACGAAACTCAAACCGTTAATTCGTTTACAGCTTTTGTTTTTTTAATAGCTGTTTTTTAATTAACTGCTTGCTGTTTGATAACAGCAAGGTGGATTCAAGCTCAATAGTTTAACTAAAGGCTTCGAATACTCCACGATATTGACAAAGAGGACGGGAGGACTATCTACGTACAAGCTCAATTATTATTGTTGGCTTCAGATTGGGACGGCCTTCCCGATAATAGTGATTATGTTAGTATATTTCACATTAGTTTTGTTTATGAATTTATCTTTAATAAACACTAGGTGGTAATATACAAGGTTGGGCTAAGTATGCGCAGCCCAACAACAAAGATTATTAGGCGACAATTAGCTTGACCTATTGAAAACAAATTTTTTTATAACTTTCAATGACTGATGCATGATGTGCTTCTATCAAATACAGCAATAATTAAGAGATAAAAATGAGAATTTTATTTATAACTATAATGTTGATTATGACTACGGCTTGTAGTAGCAAAAAAATTAGTACATATAGTAATACATTTGCCTATTACGATTTTTATCTTAATGAAAACTTTATTCTTAACAATGAAAAAAAAACTATAGATGGTTTAGAATATGTGGATAGTATTGAAATTTGTGATAAAAGTAATAAAAACATTTGCTTTAATACTCAGTTCTTTAGTTTTGGAATGCCTAAAAACCTTGATTTATTACAAACTTGGGATATTGGAAAAACTAAATACTGTTTAATCAAAAGATCATATGATAGAACAAATGCTTCGATTTCATTAATTGTTAATTTTGGTTATGAAAAGACATGTGAAGAGATTGAGAAAAAACCATATAAGTTGGTTTTTAATACGAAATTTGGCCTAAGGTATATGGAAGGTAGAAACACTAATGGTTATCCAATTAAAATAATATCTCTTAAAGAATATGGATTTGGAGGGAAATTTGTTGTTAAAACAAGATAAAACGTTTCCTATCATTTTAAATAAGAAAAGCAACGGGTCTACCATCCAAGAAGTAGTGAAAGAGTTGTAATTTAGTATAGTATAAATATGAGGGCTTGCATGAAAATGCTTTCCAGAAGAATTTTTTTGGATTCAGGTGTAATTAAAATCCTCAGGAGTATTTGCTATAGCTGCACGAATTGGATTTTATTGTAGGAAAAAGGCTATTCAAATACCGATCCATTATATTTCATGTCAATATTTAACAGCAACTTATTTTCTCTCGGTTGGGCACTAACTATATTAGCGATATCAAGCAAGTGGTTGTAAGTAATTAGGAATTTACTTGAGGATATTCACACGTCCTTATAAATCAATGACTTACAGATACTATTCAAAAGGCCTTAAATAGACACCTTATTTTTCCGATAAACCTTGATTTTTTTCATTTGAAACGTATAAGGACAGCTTAAAAGCTTAATTTGCTGTATAATATGCGGTCTTTTCAAAGCTTTCAGCACAATATTATGTCAAAAACACCTCAATCAGTCTCATTTGATGAGCTTGGTCTTGCACCTGCCGTTTTGCAGTCAGTTAAAGACAGCGGTTATGAACAACCTTCACCTATTCAGGCTGAGAGTATTCCTGCGATTTTATCTGGGCGAGATGTCTTGGGACAGGCACAAACGGGTACGGGTAAAACAGCGGCTTTTGCCTTGCCAATTTTATCTAATCTTGATTTAGATAGTAAACATGTACAAGTACTGGTTTTGACACCTACCCGTGAGTTGGCAATTCAGGTTGCTGAAGCTTTTCAAACCTATGCAAAATATATAAAAGGTTTTCATGTGCTTCCTATTTATGGTGGGCAGAGTTTTGAGCCGCAGCTAAAAGCACTTAGACGTGGTGTACATGTGGTGGTAGGAACGCCAGGGCGTATAATGGATCATATGCGTAGAAAGACTTTGAAGTTGGAAAATTTAAGCACGCTTGTTTTGGATGAAGCAGATGAAATGTTACGTATGGGCTTTATTGATGATGTTGACTGGATATTGGGTCATACGCCAGAAGACAGACAAATCGCCTTGTATTCAGCCACCATGCCATCACAAGTTAAAAAAGTGGCAGTGAATCATCTGAATAAGCCACTTGATATTAAAATCGCCAATAAAACGGCTACCGCAAAAAATATTAATCAAAGGTATTGGATGGTGAGTGGTTTACACAAACTGGATGCCTTAACTCGATTATTGGAAACAGAAGAGTTTGACGGTGTCTTGATTTTTGTGCGCACCAAGGTGGCTACAGAAGAGTTGGCGGACAAATTAAAAGCCCGTGGTTTTGCCGCTGAGGCCTTAAATGGTGACTTGGTGCAGAAACAAAGAGAGCGGCTGGTCAATAATTTAAAAAATGGCAATATAGACATCCTCATTGGTACTGATGTAGTAGCGCGCGGTCTTGATGTTGAGCGTATCAGTCATGTGATTAATTATCATATTCCTTATGATGCAGAGTCATATGTACATAGAATTGGTCGAACTGGTAGAGCAGGCCGTTCAGGTGAAGCGATATTATTTGTGGCCAGACGTGAGCAAAGAATGTTGCGTATGATAGAAAAAGTCACCAGGCAGCCGATAGAGCAGATGAAAATGCCTACTGTTGATGATATCAATATTCAACGTGTGCAAAAATTTAAAGACCGAATCAGTGATACCATTGCTTCAGCAGATTTAGGGATTTATCAGCAAATAGTGCGTGAATTTCAACAGGAAACAGACAACGATCAAACTCAAATTGCTGCTGCACTAGCGTTAATGGCACAAGGTGAGAAGGGTATCATGTTGAAAGAAGAAAAACATGTTTATGACCATGATGCACAAGGCAATAAGCGTAATCCAAGAAATTCAGGAGATTTCAGGGATTCAAGAAGTCCAAGAGGAGAAACGGTTAGCAAGGAGATGGATAGTCAGGCACAACCGCTAAACAAGCATCCAGATGTTAAAATGCAACGTTACTGTTTGGCTGTGGGATATAACAACGGTGTAAAACCTGGCAATATTGTTGGCATGATTATCAATGAAGCAGATATAGAAAAGGATTATGTTGGGCATATTGAAATATATGATGATATCTGTACTGTTGATTTACCCGCTGATATGCCTGAAGAACTATTACAACAATTGGCTAGTGCATTTATTTGTGGCAAGAAAAGTGAAATTGCTAAAGTGCAAAAAGGCCAGATGGCTAATATTTCTCCACCAGGTGGTAGAGGCGGAAGTGGTGATGGAAAAAGAAGAGAGAGGTCAGATAGATCTAAGCCAAGAGGGCGGCGTTCAGATGGCAAAAATTTTGGAGGCAAGAGAAAGCCATCCAGAGACCACAAACGCACGAGAGTCAACAAAAGTAAACCAAGAAAATAACATAGATGTAAAGGTCGCCATTTTCTATTGAGGGCTCATCTCATTGAAAATGGTGTATTTCTCGGTCTAGCACTATTTACATGTCTTATCAGGTATCTACTTGTGAGAATATCAGTTATTTTTATTTATGTTATTGTTTTATCTCAATAACTTTTTAATAATATGTGCATTTATCACCGCTTGTTTGGCGGTTTTTAAACGATGGGCTCTGATGATTGTCTTTAAACCTTTCAGGGCATCTTCAAAATCATCGTTGATGACCAAATAATCGGCTTCATGGTAGTGAGAAATTTCATTCATGGATTTTTTCATGCGAATATCTATGATTTCTTTGGAATCTTGGCCACGGTTTTCCAGGCGTTCTTTTAATGCATTGATACTTGGCGGTAATATAAAAATACTGATGGCATCTGGACGCCGTTTTTTAATTTGTTGAGCACCTTGCCAGTCAATTTCAAGCACGACATCATGTCCTTCATGCAGCATCTTATCTACTGACTCCTGGCTTGTTCCATAATAGTTGCCAAATACTTTCGCGTATTCAAGGAAATCTCCGGCAGTTATTTTCTGTTGGAATTTGGCATCTTCAATGAAGTAATAGTGGTAACCGTCAATCTCTCTTGGTCGTTCTGTTCTGGTCGTTGAGGATATGGAGAGCTTTAAATGATTGGTATCGCGAACCAGGGCATTAACCAGGCTGGTCTTGCCTGTGCCTGACGGAGCGGATACAATAAATAATGTGCCTACTAATTTGCCTAACATGTTAACTACTCCGTTATTTACTCTATATTTTGAACTTGTTCACGCATTTGTTCAATGGCCACTTTTAAGTTGATACTGGATTGTGAGGTCAGTATGGTAGCAGATTTTGAGCCTATTGTGTTGGCTTCACGATGTAATTCCTGAATCAAAAAATCTAATCTTCTACCCACTGGTTCATCTAGGTTTATGACACGCTGTATTTCTGCAATATGGGTGTTGAGCCTATCAGTTTCTTCAATAATATCAGCTTTTTGCAATAGCATGGCGAGTTCTTGCTCAAAACGTTCTTCGTTATGATCGACATCAATTTCGGCAAGTTTTGACAACAGTCGGTCTTTAAGGCCTTTTTGGATTTCTGGAATATGCTTTTCAACCAGGTTTTTAGTTGCAATGATGATATCCAGTTTTTCAAGCAATACGGTTTTTAGGGATTCTCCTTCTCTTACACGTGCTTTGAGCAGTTTTTCGGTAACTACTTTAATTAAATCAAGCGTGGTTTGCTCTAGTTCTCCAGTATCTTTAGGGGACTGTATAACAAGTTGTGGCCATTTTAATATGTCCATGGTATTTAAATCAGTATTGATATCTGTCACCGCTTTATTAACCTCTTCGCCACATAATAGTAGTTGTTTTAGCAATGGGGTATTGATGCTCAGCTCATTAATATCGGCATCTGGGTTGGGATAATATTTTATGAAGATTTCCACTTTGCCACGGTTGAGATAGGAGCTGATTAATTGGCGAATATTGCCTTCGGTCTTACGTAGGAAATCAGGTTGTCTTATGGTTACATCTAAGAAGCGTTGATTAACGGAACGCATTTCACAGGTAAATCTTCCAAATGGTGTCTGGGTATCGCCATTAGCAAAGGCGGTCATGGATTTAAGCATTATTGGTAACCAAAATATTAAAGTAGCCGCATTATACCTTGATTTCTTTTTTTTTAAAAAGCCCATGTAAAAATACATCGGCTTTCTTTCTGATAATTAACAATGGCAGCATTATCTACTGTCTAGCTTGTCTTGTATATTTGATTGATTCAATCGTTATGTTTTAAAAAAACAGCATATTGCGTTAAAATGCCATTTTCAATTATTAACTATGATTATGCAAAGACCAAGCCAAAGAGATAACAACCAGCTACGAGAAATAAAGATAACTAGAAATTATACCATTCATGCTGAAGGTTCGGTCTTGATTGAGTATGGTCATACTAAAGTTTTGTGTAATGCTTCCATCGAAGATAGAGTTCCTGCCTGGTTGCGAGGCAAAGGCAAGGGGTGGGTGACGGCAGAATATGGAATGTTGCCCCGTTCAACAGGTTCTCGCATGCGCAGAGAAGCATCTAGTGGCAAACAAGGTGGTAGAACCATGGAAATTCAGCGGCTGATTGCAAGATCATTACGTGCAGTGGTGGACTTAAAAGCATTGGGTGAACGAATTATCACTGTTGACTGTGATGTGATTCAGGCTGATGGAGGCACCAGAACAGCATCAATTACAGGGGCTTATGTAGCAATGGTTGATGCGGTGAATAAATTGCTCAAAGAAGGGACCATCAAAAAAAATCCAATATTTGGTGAAATAGCAGCTGTCTCAGTTGGAATTTATGAAGGTGAAGCGGTACTAGATTTGGATTATCCTGAAGACTCTTGTGCCGAAACGGATATGAATGTTGTGATGAATGATGCAGGGCACTTTATTGAAGTGCAGGGCACAGCTGAAGGACATGCATTTAGAAGAGAAGAAATGAATCAAATGTTAGATCTGGCGGAAACAGGAATCAAGCAACTATTGGCTGCCCAACAGTTGGCTTTAAGTGAACAATGACACAAAACAAACAACAGCTTATTCTTGCCAGTGGTAATAAAGGCAAGTTAATTGAATTGCAGTCTGCTTTAGCCAGTCTGAATATTGATTTAATTCCACAGCCAGAAACAGCAGAGTATGAAGTTGAAGAAACGGGCACAACATTTGTTGAAAATGCTATTATCAAGGCAAGACATGCCAGCTTCTTAAGTGGTCTACCTTGTATTGCTGATGATTCTGGTCTGGTGGTCAATGCCCTAAGTGGTGAACCAGGTGTGAAAACAGCCCGCTATGCAGGTGCCGGTTGCGATTCTCAAGATAATATGGATTTAATTTTATCCAATTTATCTGACTATAGTGATTTAGAACAAAGGCGAGCAACCTTTGTATGTGTATTAGTTTATATGCGTTCAACCGGTGACCCTTTACCAATTATTGCTGTAGGTGAATGGCATGGAGCCTTTGCAAAAAAAAGATCAGGTATCGATGGATTCGGATACGATCCCTTATTTTGGGACTTTGCAAGCCAAATGACAGCAGCTCAAATGACTAAACAACAAAAAGCATCACGTTCACATCGTGCCCAGGCTTGTCAGCTATTAAAAAAACAGCTTAAAAATTTATGCCACAACTAATTCCTCCGCCTCTGAGTCTTTATATCCATTTTCCTTGGTGTGTAAAGAAGTGCCCTTATTGTGATTTTAATTCGCATAAGCTCAAAGGCAGCTTGAATGAAACGGCCTATATTGATGCCTTGATTGCGGATCTGGAGCATGATGTTCCTTTGGTTTGGGGAAGACCGGTTCATTCTGTATTTATGGGCGGTGGAACACCGAGTTTATTTTCGGCAGCATCCATTGAACGCCTGTTAAATGCAGTGCGATCTTTGTTGCAATGCAAACCTGGTATGGAAGTGACAATGGAGGTTAACCCAGGAACAGGCGAATACGATAACTTTGTTGGTTACAAACAGGCAGGAGTCAATCGTTTGTCAATAGGAGTACAGAGCTTGAAAGATGAAAATTTACATAATTTGGGGCGTATACATTCATCCTCACAAGCCATAGATGTTTATCATCAAGCCAGAACCGCAGGTTTTGACAATATCAATTTGGACATGATGTTTGCATTACCGGGTCAATCATTACAGGCAGCAAAGTGTGATTTGATGAATTTAATTGCCTTAAAACCCAATCATATCTCCTATTATCAATTAACCATTGAGGCCAATACATTCTTTGCAGTAAAGCCACCGAAAAATATCCCAACTAATGATGATTTAGAGCTGATGTATCTTCAGGGAAACACTGTTTTGCAAGAACATGGCTTTAAACAATATGAAGTCTCTGCTTATGCAAGTGATGGCCATCAATGTCAACATAATATTAATTATTGGCAATTTGGAGATTATTTGGGAATAGGTGCAGGCGCCCATAGTAAGCTTACATTTGGGGCGACTAATCAGGTTAAACGCTATATAAAACACAAGTCACCAAAACAGTATCAAAACAATTCACAGGGCTTTATACAGGAAGAAAAATGCTTAAAAGATGAGGATTTAATATTTGAATATATGCTCAACGCCGTGAGATTAAAGAAAAGTATAAAGTTACAAAATTTTTCATTAGCAACAGGTATTAACTCAGCCACATTAATCGAAAAGCTGGCATTAGCAATAGATATGAAATGGGTTCAATATCAACAAGATACCCTTAAATTGACAGAAAGCGGTTTTTTGGTAAGTGATGAAATTGTTAAATTATTGTTATAAACATGGCATATTTATGCTTAAGCTGACGCTATCTGAATATATATAGAATCCAAAAAACCCATTAAATAATTAAATTATTCTTGCTTTTTCAATGCTTTAAGAGTTATTCTTACAACAATTTCTTAAAAGATTAACAAGAATATGCGAAACTGTGAAGTGCTACACAAAAACAAACAGCTAATTTTGTTTTCATAGCACTAAGTTAGTTTAACAAAATTACTAAACCATTTAACCATTTTAATGAGAGAGGATTGTGGGGTTATTTTCAAATAACAAATTACAACTATTCGGAGTCGATGTTAGTTCATCTGCTGTTAAAGTTTTGCAATTGAGTAAATCAGGCGAAAAGTACAAAGTTGAGTACTATGGCGTAGATTCATTACCTGCAAATGCAGTGGTAGAAAAGAATATTACTGAAGTAGACAGAGTTTCAGCAGCCATAACAAATGCGGTGAGACGAGCAGGTAATAAAAGAAAAAATGCAGCCATAGCTGTTTCGGGCTCAGCAGTAATCACAAAAACCATAAACATGCCTGCAGATTTAAGTGATGATGAGCTAGAAGAGCAGTTATCTTTGGATGCCAATCAATATATTCCTTATCCAATCGAAGAGGTCAGTTTGGATTTTAACGTTTTGGGCCCAGTTGAAAATTCTCCAGAAATGTCTCATGTTTTGATTGCGTGCTCAAGGTCTGAGAATGTAGATGTTTGTGTTGAGGCGATAGAAGGAGCTGGTTTGACAACTGCAATTATTGATGTTGAATCATTTGCCATTGAAGCCACTTATCATCAGATGAAAAAAGATCTGGATTTGGAAGATGATGAAATTGTGGCATTATTTGATATTGGTGCAACGACGACGACCTTACATATCATGTATCAGGGCCGCAGTATTTATACAAGAGATCAAACCTTTGGTGGCAAGCAATTAACCGATGAAATCATGCAGAGATATGGACTATCCATGGAAGAAGCGGGATTAGCCAAAAGGCAGGGTGGACTGCCAGAAAGTTATGAAAAAGAGGTTTTACAAAGTTTCAATGATTCTTTGATACAACAAATAAGCAGGGCATTACAATTCTTCTTTTCTGCTACAGAATTTAACAATGTCGATAAAATTATTCTGGCAGGTGGAACAGCATCGATAGGTGGACTGAGCGAATTGACAGAACAACAAATTGGAGTACCTGTTCAAATAGCAAATCCAGTCAAAGGTTTTGCACTGGCATCAAGAATTGATGACATTGCAATTCTTGAGGATTCGCCTGCATTAATGACCGTTATTGGTTTGGCAATGAGGACTTTTGATTAATGGTTAAGATAAATTTATTACCTTGGCGGGAAGAAAGACGTCAACAACTAACAAAAGAGTTTTATATATTGTTAGGAATAGGGGGTACTGTTGCTGCTGCTATAGTTGCGAGTATATTTTGGATGTATTCTCAAAATATTAATTTCCAGAAGGCACGAAATGCAAAAATTCAAGCCGAAATAGTAAGGCTTGATGGCGAAATTAAAGAAATTGAAGATCTAGAAAAAACCAGAGATGATTTGCTGGCGAGAAAAAAAGTAATAGAAGAGTTACAGGCTAACCGTACTCAAATGGTACATTTATTTGATGAAATGGTCAAAACTATCCCAAATGGTGTGTTTTTACAGAACATAAAACAAAGTGGAACAACCATTTCATTAGAAGGTTATGCGCAGTCACACTCTCGTGTATCGGCATATATGCGTGAAATTGAAAAATCAGAATGGTTTCAGGCTCCTGTGAGTGTTGAATATATTAAAGCAGATGATTCATATGATACACATGAGCAAAAGTTTAAGCTAATGGCAAGATTGATCAATCCATTAACCAAGACAAACGAGACTGAAGGAGAGGAAGAATGAATTTTGTTGATGAGATTAATAATTTAGATTACTCTAATCCAGGCGGATTTCCATCGTGGGTAAAATTAGCAGCCGTTATTTTATTAATGGTGTTAATCGGAGTGGCGGGCTATGTTTCTCAGATTCAAACGCAAATAACGGATTTGGCCAAGGCAGAAGCCGTGGAAAAAGCTGAAAAGACCACCTTCAAGATCAAACAAAAAAAAGCTTCACAGCTGTCAGCATATAAAAAACAACTGGAAGAGATGAAAATTATTTTGAATTCAATGCTAAGACAGCTGCCAAGCAAGAACGAAATGTCAGATTTAATTGTAGATGTCTCGCAAACGGCACTGGCCAGTGGCATAGATAACGAATTATTTGAACCTGGCACTGAAATTTTAAAAGATTTTTATGCCGAAAAACCCATCTCACTGAGAATGGTTGGTAAATACCATCAATTTGGAGAATTTGTCAGCGGTGTGGCATCGTTACCTAGGGTGGTCATCCTTACCATGCACGACATATCACTAAAACCAGTTGATGACGGTCAAAGTGGAGTGTTGTTGCTAGAAGGTACGGCAAAAACATACCGATACTTGGATGAAGACGAGCAGGCAGAAATGGACGCACAACTTGCGGATCAACAAAAAAAGGGTAAAAAAAGAAAATGAAGATTATAAAATCTCTTGTACTTGCCATTTTAATGCTGACTTTGATCTCATGCAAAAAAGATATGTCAGATCTGGATGTCTATTTTAAGGATGCCAAGTTAACTCCTGCAAAGCAAATTGAACCATTGCCCGAAATAAATTCACCAGAAATATTTCTCTATGACTCAGATGATTTACGTGATCCGTTTTCTAATGATTTGCAATTGCTGAATGAACAAAATATTGAGTCAAATACTGTAGTAGAAGGTGATGGCCAGACTTAAATCGGCGAAAAGAAATATTAGAAAACTTTCCGCTGGATAGTTTGTATATGGTTGGTACATATCTGCAAAATGATAATTATTGGGGTTTGATAGAGGATCCAGAGGGTGTTATTCACCGAGTGTCTTTGAATGAATATATGGGACAAAACTACGGTGAAATTTTGGAAATAAATGAAGACCAGATAGATGTGTCAGAATGGGTGTCCGATGGTTTGGGTGGCTGGACAATAAGAGAAGCTAGTATCGCTTTAAGAGAAGAATAATGAAAATATTAGTGGACAAATATAAAACTATTGAAACATTAAATGTTAAAACAGGGTTTGGAAATAGAATGAAATCAAAAATTTATAAACATAATAAATTGTCAAATATTTTATTTGCTTTAGTGCTTATCATGGTGTCATCATCCATTTGGGCGCAATTGAATTTAGAGTCAGTTGATTATAATAGTAAATTAGATGGTAGTGTAGAATTTACATTTACCTTTGACGGTAACATCGCTAAACCAGAAGTTTTTATAACAAGTCAGCCAGTCAGATTGGCCTTTGATATGGTGGGGGTTCTTAATCGTTCAGGAGTCAAACTTTTACCGATTTCTGAAGGCAATACAAAGAGTATTCGTATTGTTTCAACCAATCAAAAAACCCGTGCCGTTATTGATTTATTTAAGGCTGCTCACCATGAGTTAGAAACAGATGGAAATGTACTAGTTGTTAAAGTATTTGGTAATAAAAAATCAACGCTGGTTGCCAATCAGTTAGATAGAAGTTACAGCATAGAAAATATTGACTTTAGAAGAGGCAGCAAAGGTCAGGGTAAAGTTATTATTGTTTTTAATAAGCCGGGTGTGATTATTAACCTAAGAGAGACGGCTGATAAGATAAAACTGGTTATTAACTCTACCAATTTACCATCAGAGTTTGATAATAAATTAGATGTTATTGATTTTGCAACGCCGATATCTTTTATAGATACACGAGCACGAAATGGTAATGTAAATATAGAGATTAGTGCAAACGGAAAATATGAGCATTTTGCTTATCAAACAGGTAGTCAATATGTGGTAGAAGTGATTGAGAAGATAGAAGAGGTCGATAGTAACGCTCAATCACTTGAAAAAGAGGTTGAATATGTAGGTAATAAAGTGTCTTTTAATTTTCAGGATATTCCTGTGCGATCGGTATTACAGTTGATTGCAGATGCATCACAATTAAACCTGGTAGTTGCTGATACTGTACAAGGCAATGTCACTTTAAGATTAAATAATGTCCCCTGGGATCAGGCCTTAGATATTGTTTTAAACAGCAAACAGCTGGATAAGAGACAAAAGAACAATGTTATTTGGATTGCTCCTGCAAAGGAAATTGCGGATCGGGAACAGCAAAAATTATTAGCATTAAAAGATAAAGAAGAGTTTGAGCCCTTAAGAACAATCTTTATACAGGTAAATTATGCGAAGGCTGAAGAGTTGGCAGAATTACTCAGTGGTGGTGAGGGTTCGGATGAAGGGGGTATTTTATCAGCAAGAGGTTCTGTTACTTTTGAAGAGAGAACGAATATACTGTTGGTCTCGGATGTGCCGGATAGATTGTTGGTGGTAGAGAATCTGATAAAAGCACTGGATGTGGCGGTTAAACAGGTACAAATTGAAACAAGAATAGTGGTTGCTACGGATGATTTTGGTGATGAATTAGGAGTAAGATTTGGTGTTAATGGCTCCAAAGAAGACAGTCACGGAAACATCATCAGTACTGGTGGCTCACTGGCTGCTTTAGATAGGCTTAATTCAGCTGCAATCAATAACAGGCTAACCAGGCCAAGTGGTTCAGGTCTGCCTAACTTTACTCCGGGTATTAATGGAGCGCCTATTATTGGCCCTTCTTTGGGAGAAAGACTCAATGTTAATTTGCCATCAGTTTCTGGTAATGCCAGCAAATGGGCATTTAGTATTTTAGCTGCAGATTATTTATTGGATCTAGAGTTATCTGCTTTAGAGACAGAAGGTCGTGGTGAAGTAGTATCAACGCCCAGAGTGGTGGCGACTAATCAAAAATTAGCCAAAATTAAACAAGGTGTCGAGATTCCATTTGAGCAGGCGACATCAAGTGGGGCCACCTCAATTATATTTAAAGAAGCGGTTTTATCATTAGAGGTCACACCGCTGATTACGCCTGATGACAGGGTGGATTTGACGCTTAAAGTCAATAAGGATTCGATCGGAGAAAATGTTCCCACTTCATTGGGCGGAAGTATTCCATCAATTGATACCAGATCCATTGAAACACGCGTATTAGTAGATAATGGTCAAACCATAGTGTTAGGCGGTATTTATGAACAAACCAGAAGAACAGATCGATCCAAGGTGCCAATATTGGGTGATATTCCTGGTATAGGTGCGTTATTCAGAAATAAGGCCGTTCAAAATGATAAATCAGAGTTACTGATATTTGTAACCCCAACAATAATAAAAGAGAGTTTATAAAGTGATATTAAAAAATTCAGAAGGTATTAATACAATGAAAAAAACAATATTGACATTTTTACTATTTGCAGTGGTAATAACGCTATCCTCGTGTGGAGGAGGCGGCGGTGGAGCGACAGGAGGTGGAGAAGTAGGTAGCCCGCCGCCAAATGGATTCACCTTGATTCTGACGCCTGTAGTATCAACCTTACCTGCGAATACTATCGGCTTTCCGATTTTTATAGGCTCTCCTTTTATTACCCAGTTACAGGTAAGAGTGAGATTTGCAAATGGTCAGGCTGCGCCAGATGGAACCATAGTTAACTTAACCACAAGTAATGTTAACGTGTCCTTCATATCTGTGGCAGATGATACTGAGACCACTGATATCAATGAATTCACCACGATTTGGGTGACCCAAAATGATGAAACGATAGGTGGGATTGCTACGTTCTTCTTGCACAGTGGGGGATCAGTAGGAACAGCCGCCTATACAGCGTCAGCAGTATCTGAGAACAGGACTTATTCAGGGACATTTAACTTTAGTGTGACCGAAGGCCCTGATCCAACTGTACAACAATTATCTGTAGTAACACCAAGAACAACTTTACCTGTTAATGATCAAAATATTCCATTCTTTAATGGTACACCATTTATGATGGAAGCTGATATACAGTTTAGAGATATCTTCGGTAACTTTACAAATCCAGACGTTGATGGAGATGGTATTTCGATTGTTAATGTATCCGTTAACCCTGTTAGTGTGTTATTCTTTACTACCCTGGATGATCCAGAAACAGAAGATATCAATGAGTTTTTGTTAGCACTTGGGCAAGGACCAGTTAATATGAATTCAGGTCATGGTAATTTATTTCTATGGTCACAAAATATACCAGGTACCGCAACAGTAACAGTATCTGCTATTGAAGTAGCATCTGGTCGTGAATTTAATACCTCATTCCAAATAGAAGTCATAAATGGCATAAATCCTGATCAACCGTCATCAATTTCAGTTAATAATAATGGTGGTGTTCTCTACGTCAATGGTTCAGGTGGAGCAACAAGCCAAAACTTAAATATATCTGTGAACAGTGGTAATGTGCCTGTATCTGATCCACAGGTGAACAATGTTAAGCTATCTATAATAACTGATGGCCCCAATAGTGGTGAGAAGCTCACGTCTACTAATGTGTCTGGTGCTTCAGTACAGGGAACAAGTATTAATATTGCCACTGTTAACGGTATTACCAATGCATTGGTTAACAGCGGTACAAACCCCAATACGATCACATTAACGGCTACAGTTGATCGGGCGGACAATAATGTGGACAACGGTATTCAGGATGGGATTACAACAGTCACTACTTATATAGTAAGTGATGGTGTATTATTTGCCTTAGAATTGGTGAGTCCTGCTCTTGATTCACTTACTGTTAATGCAGAAACTGATGATGAAGGCACCATCAATTTCCAGGATGGTACCTACAGTTTAGTCATCAGTGCCATAGCAACTGATAAAGAAGGTAACCCTGCTTTGCCACAAACATTGCAGTTTGGTATGATTAATAGTCCTATTGTTGGTTATCCCGATAATGGTGCAGGTACTTTTGTTCATTCGTCAGCAGATGGTGATCCACAAGAAGGTGGTAGTATATTTACTTCTGTCAGTGGTCGATTTATATCTTCGGCTGGTGGTGTTCAACTAAGTGATACTTTAGTGGTGTTTGGCGAAGAGTCATTAGGAAATGAAGATTTGGAAAGTGCCGTAACAGTTGCTTCGGTCAACTCTCAAACAAACCTGTCTATAGTCGAAAGGTTTAATCGTAATGATGGAACAGGTACCATAAACAATGATTTTGGAATATTACCTTATGCAATTGGTCGCGCCGTTGATGGAAATATCACAGCAACAGCAGTTATTAATACTGTCGGTGTAGCTACCACAAGGTTAAATTATCCTGTTTCACAATTAGGTAGGATTGCGGCGGTCTTTGTTAAAGGTCAGGGGGCCATAAACAATGGTTTGGTCAAGACCGTAACTGATGTTGAAGTGACAGCATTTCCTGGTGTCGAAGGATTTAACGATCAAAGTAGCACACTTGTGGTGTCACCTAATATAGTTCCTGGCAACGTTGGTAATATTGGTTTTGTTGTTTGTATAGCGGATTCCGCCAGAAATCCACTTCCAGGCAGAGCAATAAGCTTTTCATATGTAGGAGGAAATGGTCAGGGTACAATAGATGGACAAACTGGTTTCGGTGTACTTGATCAATTAACAGGGACAGGTGGCTGTGCTTTTGGAGTGGCATCTACAATTGGCGTTCTACCAGGCACCAATACAAATGATGTTGGTTTCAACTTCTTTGCAGGGACGCTGACTTGTGATTTATCACAATCGACTAGTTCAGCTTGTATGGAGGTCGTTCCACCATCAAACGGAGTCCTGAATGCTAATCCTTCATCATTTTTAGGACGTGGTACAGTCAATATCATCTTGACATTATTTAATGGTTCAGGACAACCAATTGAAGGGGCTTCAATCGCAGGCTCATGTGAACAGGTTGATGGCGGTTCAATTGGAATTATTTCTGGCCCAACGGTAACAGACGCAAATGGTCAGTCTAGTGTGACAGTCTCTGTTTCACTGGATGCTCCAGATGGTGGCTTAAATGGTACTTGTACATTTGAAACAGCAACGGGAGATCCATCGGTAGATGTGAATTTCGCAGGTGGAGATTCTTGTGTAATAATTAATCCAAGCCCAGCTTCACCTTTTAATTCCTGTACTGTTGATCAGTTCACAGTTGGAGGAACAGTAATTGGCTTGACCACTGCTGGACCACTGGTCTTACAAAACAACAATAGTAATAACGTTATTGTAACAGGCAATACGACATATGAGTTTCCTCCACAGGATACGGGTACCTCTTATTCAGTTACTGTATTTACGCAACCACCTGGTCAGACCTGTGCAGTAACTGGTGGTACTGGTTTTGTGTCGGGTAGTAATATTAATGGTGTATTGGTAACCTGCACCCCGTAAAGGTCAGTTGATAGTAAAAAAATGCAAACTATTATAGTTTGCATTTTTTTTGCGTAAAATATTGGAATATACCATGACAATGTTAATATATTCAAAATGAATTACCCAACCGTAAAACAACTCAGATACTTTATTGCGCTGGTAGAAAATAACCATTTTGGTAAAGCAGCTGGTAGTTGTTTTGTCTCACAATCTGCTTTTTCTGTAGCGATTAAGGAATTAGAAAATATTCTAGATGGACGTTTGGTTGATCGAACCAATAAATCTGTTACAGTGACAAACTTAGGGAAAGATACCTATAATCAAGCAAAAATAGTCATGCAGGAACTATCACGTTTAGTTGATATAACCCAGGGTCATAAGCTGCCATTTACTGGAAAATTGTCTTTGGGTATTATACCGACTATAGCACCATTTTTATTGGCAAAGTTTATTTTTAAACTACAGAAAAAACATCCAGAGCTAGAGTTATATCTACATGAAGATATGACCTTGAAATTATATGAAAAACTCATGAATGGTGATTTGGATGTTATTTTAATTGCTTTGCCCTACGCATTAAAAAATATAGAGTCAATTACACTCTTTAATGACCAGTTTCACCTGGCCTACCATCCAAAAAGTAAGTGGGTAAAAAAACAAGGAAAAATCATCTTACCCAATGATGAAAGTGTACTGCTGTTAGAGGATGGGCATTGTATGCGCGATCATGCACTGAGTGCTTGTAAACTAAAAAACTTTGATAAGGTCAGTAAATATGCAGCCAGCAGTATGTTAACCCTAGTTGAGATGGTGAAAAGTGACATTGGCATAACTTATCTTCCTGAGATGTCCTTAGACTCATCCTTAATTAGTTCAGCAGCAATCAATATCCAAAAACTAGACAAAGACAGTTATCGTCAAATTGGTCTGGTGTGGAGAAAAGGTTCTGCCAGGGCAGAAGAGTTTAAGTTATTAGGTGAATTCATTACCACAAGTATTAAATAAATGGGGCTGGGAGAGTTTTTATCACTGCTTTGTGCCTTGCTTTGGGCATTTGCAGTCATATTTTATAAAAGAGCAGGAGATCATTTTAATGCCTATGAGATGAACCTGTTCAAATCAGCATTTGTATTATTGTTGATGATACCAACAGTGCTTCTTACTGATGGCTTAACTATACCAGCAATGAGCCATTATCAGTTTTGGATTATTATGCTCAGTGGTTTTTTTGGTATTATGCTTGCAGACCTATTCTATTTAAGAGCATTGCAATTAATTGGTGCCAGCTTAACAGGCATAACAGGCAGTTTATACAGTCCATTTGTGGTAGCTTTATCCTTATTGTTTCTGGGTGAATATTTACAGTTCTGGCAATATGTAGGGATGATACTGGTTTTGTCAGGAGTGGTTTTGGTCGGTTATAGAAGAAAAGCACTGGCAATAGAACATCCTCCAATACGAGGTTTTGTCTATGCAACACTGGCGGTGTTTTTTACCGCGCTAGGCATAGTGATAATCAAGCCAGTAAGCAGTGAGTTGCCTTTTTTTTGGATAATACTGATCAGATCCTTTGGTGGCTTTATTACCATGATAATGTATGGATTGATATTAAAGAAGTCTCTATCAATTATGCATGTTATTAGAGCTAAAGGCGGCCACTGGTTGATTTTAGGCGCATTCATCGGGCAATATCTATCCATGATGGTATGGATAGCAGGGTACAAGTACACTTCAGCTTCAATAGCATCAATTTTAAACGAAACGGCGTCCATATTTATTCTTATCCTATCCTGGTTGATGCTGGGTGAGTATTTAACAAAAAGAAAAATATTAGGGGTTATTATTACAATTTCAGGTGTTTTATTGGTGTTAAGTATCAATACTTGATTCTCAAATAAAAGCATGATCAGCTATTTTTATTATTTTGGCAAAAGTTAATATACAGTAATATTTCTTGATAGGCGTCAATGAAATTACATATTAGAAGATTATAATATGCTCATATAATAAATGAGGTATATTATGAAATTCAACAAAACAGTTTTAGCAAGTTTAATAGCAATAATGGGTGTTTCTTCAAGCGCGATAGCAGTTGAGAAAGGTGATTGGTTCCTACATGTAAGGGCAATAAATATAAGCCCAAATGATGATAGTAGTGTATTAAATGTAGGGGGATCTGATCTGACTGGTACTGGTGTAACTGTTGATAGTTCCAGCACATTAGATATATCTATTGGCTATATGTTTACTGACAATTTTGCACTCGAGTTATTGGCAGACTTAAGCAGTGAGCATGATGTTAATGTATTTGGCTTGCCAGCAGCTCTTAATGTTCCTGATGGTACAAAAGTGGTTGAAAGCAGTGTGTTGCCACCAACATTATTTGCTCAGTATCATTTTAATCCAAAAGGTAAGATTAGGCCTTATGCAGGTGTTGGTTTAAACTATACATTGTTTTTCAGTGACAGTTTAACATCGGCAGCAAAAACTACTCTGGGTGCCAGCAATTTGGACATTGATTCATCATTTGGGCTAGCTGGTCAGTTTGGTGTTGATTTCGAAATGAAGAACAACTGGTCATTTAATGTAGATATTAAATATATCCAAATTGATACAGAAGCGACCTTTGACTCAGCATTAGGCCCAATTAAAGTTGATATTGATGTTGATCCATGGGTACTTGGAATAGGCTTCGGAAAAACTTTCTAGAGCAAATTCCTAGGAAATTATTTAAAAATGTAAGACATTATGCCGCTATATGTGATCCGCACAAAGCGGCATAATTATTTTCAGCTCAAGATTCTGAGATATTGGTAAGTAATGCTGTATCTAAAATAGTCAGAATATGTTTTTTATATTTGACAACCTCCATTTTCTGGAGTTTTTTGAATATTCTACTTAAGGTTTCTTCTGCCATACCAAGGTAACTGGCAATATCCCGTTGTGAAATGGGTAGAAAAAACTCATCTGCTGAGTATCCACGTGATTTAAATCTTTGTGAAATGGTTTTGATGAATAAAGCCAATTTTGCTTTGCTGCCAATATCTAAATGATTTTTTTTACAACTAAATATTTCCTTACTCATGACTTTCAACATATTCTTCTGAATAATTGGATAATCTTCAGCAACGTCCATTAGGCTGTTAAATGGAATCTTGCAAAAAGAGCTCATGGTTAATGCAGTGGCCGTTGAATGATAAGTATCAGAGTGAATACCATCAAGCCCCATGATTTCTCCAGGTAAGTGAAAACTAATGATTCTTTCTTTGCCATTTTCATCTACTGTTGTGGTTTTAAACATACCAGAATGTACCACATATAAGGAATTAAATTTTTCACCATAAGAAAAAAGGCTTGTATTTTTGTCGGTAATTTGTGATGAGGCAATAATGGCCTCTAGCTCCTCTAATTCATTATTTGAAAGTCCAGCAGGCAAACAAAGAGAGTTAACAGCGCATTTTTGGCAGCGAGATTCCACTTTCAATAACTTGTTGGTTATCAGACTTATTTTCTGTTGTTTTAAATTGGGCAAAGGACATTCCCTAAAGTTTAAATATGCATTTGATTATTACATAAACAACTAAATTATCATAAAAATTAACAAAAATTAAACGAATATCTTAAAAAGTTGATAAGAATCAATATCCTTATATTAGCAAATGCTTATAATAGGTGCCTAAAATTTACAATGTGAGGGTAATGAATGAAAACTAACTTTAATGACGAAATCGTCAAAAAGTTTGCGCTAGTCACCATAATATGGGGAATTGTGGGCATGCTTGTTGGCGTAATTATCGCGGCTCAGATGGCTTGGCCAGCACTGAACTTTGATCTACCTTTTCTAACATTTAGTCGATTAAGACCATTACATACCAATGCCGTTATTTTTGCATTTGGTGGAAATGCCTTAATAGGAACCTCTTTTTATGTAGTCTATAAAACTTGTAAAGCAAACTTATTTGCCCCAAAACTTGCATCATTTGTATTTTGGGGTTATCAACTGGTTATTGTTGCAGCAGTATTCACATTGCCTTTTGGTTATACGCAATCAAGAGAATATGCAGAGCTAATCTGGCCTATTGATATATTTTTAACAATAGTTTGGATCGCCTATGCTGTGGTGTTTTTTGGCACAATTACCAAAAGAAAAGAAAAACATATCTACGTAGCTAATTGGTTTTACGCAGCATTTATTATAACTATTGCGTTATTACATATAGTCAATAACTTGCAGATTCCAGTTAACTGGCACTTATCCTATTCAATCTATCCTGGGGCTGTTGATGCTTTGGTTCAGTGGTGGTATGGTCATAATGCAGTTGGCTTCTTCTTGACAGCTGGGTTTTTAGGAATGATGTACTACTTTATTCCAAAACAGGCAGGTCGCCCAGTCTATTCATACCGATTATCAATCGTACACTTCTGGGCACTCATCTCATCATATATGTGGGCTGGGCCTCATCATTTACATTACACATCATTACCTGACTGGGCTCAATCATTAGGTATGGTGTTCTCACTTATATTATTGGCTCCATCTTGGGGTGGTATGATTAACGGTATTATGACATTATCAGGTGCTTGGCATAAGTTGCGTGATGATCCTATCATTAAATTACTAATTGTTTCATTGTCGTTCTACGGTATGTCAACATTTGAAGGACCAATGATGGCAATTAAAACAGTTAATGCATTGTCGCATTACACAGACTGGACCATCGGTCACGTACACTCAGGTGCATTAGGTTGGGTAGCATTAATGACAATTGGTTCATTGTACGTCCTTATTCCTAAGCTCTGGGGTAAAAAAGGCATGTATTCAACTGACCTTATAAATGTGCATTTCTGGGTTGCGACTTTGGGTATTGTGTTATATATCGCATCCATGTGGATCGCTGGTGTTATGCAGGGCTTGATGTGGAGAGATATCAATGCTGATGGTACTGTGGTTTATTCATTCGCGGAAACTGTTAAAGCAACTTACCCGTACTATATCGCCCGATTCCTTGGTGGTGTAATGTTCTTAGGTGGTATGTTCATTATGTTATACAATGTCATAAAGACGATTTCAGCAAAAAACACAAATGAAGAAGTTGTAGGAGAAGCGGCATGAAACATCATATAATTGAAAAAAATATAGGACTGATGGGTGTATTAATTGCGATTGTCATCAGCTTTGCTGGCTTAGTCGAAATTGTGCCATTGATGTTTCAGGCCAGTGTGGTAGAAGCACATCCTAATTTGAAACCATATACAGCATTACAGTTGGCGGGACGGGATATATATATTAGTGAAGGATGTTATAACTGTCATTCACAAAATATCAGACCTTTTGTTGATGAAACATTGAGATATGGTCATTATTCCCAAGCTAATGAGTTTGTTTATGATCGACCATTCCAATGGGGCTCAAAAAGAACAGGTCCTGATTTACACCGTGTTGGAGGTAAATTTTCAGACGATTGGCACGAAACCCATTTGCTAGATCCTCGCTCAGTAGTTCCAGAATCTAATATGCCAGGCTATCCCTGGTTAGCAGAACAAATGGTAGATGCTGAACAAGTAGATGCAGGGATGAGGGTCTTAAAAGACTGGTTTGATCATCCTTATACGCAAGAGCAACTGGCTAACGCAAAAGCTGATGTTGAGGGTAAAACCAAGATGCAAGCATTAATTGCCTATTTACAAGTCTTGGGAACTGCAATTCCAAGGAGTTACAAATGATCAGTGGAATCTTAACAGCAATCTTAATGGTGGCATTTTTCATAATGGTTGGATGGGCATGGAGCAGCAGAAGAAAGGGTGAATTTGAGCACATGGCGAATCTACCATTAGAAGATGACGATATTAAAGCAATAAACAAAGAAGGTGAACAAAATGGTAATGTCTAGTGGCTGGAGTATTTGGATTATAGTAATTGTGGCTCTCCACATCGTTGGCTATTCATGGTTATTGTTTTCAACCTCAAAAATGAAAGAAGAGGATCATAAGGAAGGAGATACAACAGGTCATGAGTGGGATGGTATTAAGGAGTATAATAACCCACTACCTAAATGGTGGTTGTATATGTTTATTTTAACAATAGTGTTCTCAGTCGTTTATTTAATTCTATACCCTGGTATGGGAAATTATAAAGGAATATTAAATTGGACTCAGGAAGGTGCCTGGGCTGAAGAAAACGCAGTAGTCCTGAAAAAAAGAAGTGAGTTATTCAGTACATTTATAAATAAACCAATTCCAGAGATGATAAAAGATACTAAGGCAATGGAAATTGGTGAAAGATTATTTGCCAACCATTGTAGTAGTTGTCATGGTTCAGATGCACAAGGTGCGATTGGTTTTCCTAACTTAGCAGATAATGACTGGCTTTATGGCGGCGAGCCTGCCATCATAGTTAAGTCAATTTCAGCTGGGCGTAATGGTGTTATGCCTCCTTGGGGCGCTGCACTGGGTGATCAAGGTGTTAAACAGGTAGCAGCCTATGTGAGAAGCTTTAGTGAACAAGGTCAGGATGCAGAGTTGGTTACAGAAGGTCAGGCCAAATTTGGGATGTTCTGTGTTGCCTGTCATGGTGCAGATGGTAAAGGCAATCCTATGCTGGGAGCTCCAAATCTGGCAGATAATATTTGGTTGCATTCATATGATTCAGGTTTGTTGGAAACAGTTATCTCTAAAGGAATATCAGGTAAAATGCCTAAGCATTCCGAACTGCTAGATGATAACAGTATCAAAGTGTTGGCTGCTTATGTTTACTCTTTAAGTAATGAGTAATTGCAACCATCATCAAGAAGTCGACTTTAACCAGCGACAGCTCAAGCGTATATTTTTTCGACGCTTGGCTGTCGTTATTTGGGTTTCATTTTTTGTTGCAGGGCTAGAAACCATGGTATTTTTTGTCATATTTGAACCAGAGCTAATGGGGCAATTATCTATTTGGAGTGTGATGATAGGAGCAACACAGGGTTATACCTTGGGTTTCTTGTTCTTTTGGATATTTAATCTGACCACTGCAATTATGGTTGGTTTAGTCATGGTTCTACCTCGAACGAAACTTGCAAAGAGAACTGGGCCAAAGCCAGGTGAGTAGGAAATAGTATGTCAGTAGATAAGCAGCCTCTTGAAATTCAGTTATACGAGTCAAGAAAAAAAATTCATCCCAGAGAGGTCAAAGGTTTTTTTCAAAGACTAAGAAAATTGTCTTCATTTACCCTGTTGGGTGGTTTTTATTTGATGCCTTGGGTTAATTATGCAGGTCATCAAGCCCTCTTATTTGATTTGCCTGCCAGAAAATTTTATATTTTCGGCATCACATTTTGGCCTCAGGATTTCATATTTTTATCGTGGGCAATGATAATAGCTGCCTTCACGTTATTTTTTGTTACGGCTTTAGCAGGGCGTGTATGGTGTGGGTTCGCCTGTCCACAAACCGTCTGGACCGAGCTATTTGTCCAGATAGAACAGTGGGCAGAAGGAAGTCGCAATAAAAGAATCAAGTTAGATAAGGCTCCATGGACATTTAATAAGTTTAGGCGTCGTGGTCTAAAAATATTTCTGTGGATGATTTTAGCCTTGTGGACGGGCTTTACTTTTGTTGGTTTTTTTACGCCAATTCATGAATTATTACAGCTGGTTATAACCTGGACGCTAGGTCCATGGGAGACTTTCTGGATATTTTTTTACGGCTTGGCGACTTATGGTAATGCTGGGTTTTTAAGAGAGCAGGTATGCTTGCATATGTGCCCGTACGCCCGTTTTCAAAGTGCAATGTTTGATAGAGAGACATTAATTATTTCCTATGATGTTGAACGTGGTGAACCAAGAGCCG
>JAESTH010000245.1 GCA_016763695.1 Alcanivoracaceae bacterium | reverse complement strand
TTGAGTTATCAAATATATCTGAAAATCTAAATTTATGTTACCAATTTGTAGCAGGAGGGGTCTCAACTATCGAACGCTGTGGAATAACTAATGGAGATTATACCAATATAAAAATGGTATTAAGTAATAGTGATTCAGGCTCCTACCCCTCTCAGTGTGATGCTGATTATACATTAGGTTGGGGCCATATTAAACTAACAGACGGTGATAGCTTACCAAGTGGAAATAAGAGTTATGATGTGAAATTTTCTTGCTCTTTTAACCCTCAGTAGAAGCACCAAATAGTTAAGCAAATGATAACTTTGCCTTATTCAATAATTTTAAATTACCTTTTAGTGGTTATGTGATTCAAGCTCGAAATTTTACAGATGACACTCTCGACTCGTTGAATTTTTCAGCTGATACTGTAGTATGCACGTTTACAGCTCAAAACCACTTATGTAAACTTAACTTTAGTGACATTGGTAGTGCAAATAACCTTTGTTTAGGACAGGAAATAGGGTCTGGGGTCTGTAATGTTCAAGAAAACATTAATTACACATTCCCCACTGGTAAAGGAGCCCCAATACTTATTTATAACTTAGGTACAATAGGTGCTAATACAGAGTATACCGTTGATATTGAGTGTGGGTATTTTATTAAATAAAATTTAAAAAACGCTGTAAAGCCCCTTTACATTGAAATTGTGAAGGGGCTTTATACTTATTACTTCTCCCTAAGAATTAACGCATCAAATCCATTGCTATCTAAATTTTTCTTTACTATATCAGCTTTTCTACCACTTTTATAGGGTCCTAATCTAACGTGATGCCATATTGTTTGGTTGACATCGACACTGTGTATCTTGGCAGTGAGACCAATAAAGGCCACTTGCGCTTTTAAGGCTTCAGCATCAGCTATGTTCTTAAATGCACCCAGTTGTAAAATATAGCTTGTGGGTACACGGTTTTGTGTTTGTTTTAATTCTTTATCATCAATGATAACTTCCATGCCCTGTAGGGTTTCGTAAAAATCATAGTCTTTTTTTTGTTCAATTTTTAAATCAGCACTTTTATCCTCAATAACAGCATTACTGGTTGTTTGGGTAGACTGCGCAATGGGCTGGTCATTGGGATTATCTGGCTTTGGTACCCAGCCGTTGATATAACCAAAGACAGCGATCATTAAACCCGCCAGCATGCCTATTAGTAAAATAATCCATCCCGGCATTTTTCGATTTCTTGGCGATCGACCTGCTACCTTCCTTTTGGTTTTTTTACTGGTGCTTATCTTTCTTTTCCTTGTTGCCATGTTCTTTTAGCCACCATCTTGATCATCAGAGAACATCGATGTAGGCGCAGATGCCCCTAATAATTTTAAGCCATTTGCCAATATTATTCTGGTGGCTTTAGAAAGGTTTAACCTGGCATTACGTACATTTTCATCATCAACACCAACTTGATGAGCATTGTAGTAACTGTGATAATTTTGTGCCAGCTCTCTTAAATAATTGGCCAACAAATGCGGGGAACGAGTCCTTGCTGATGCAACGAAAATCTCAGGATATGAGGCAACAGACCGTAGCAAATCATGCTCCTGATCTGTATTTAACAAGTGCAAACTGGCATTACCAATTTCTTTATTATGTTGCATGGCCTGTTGTTCCAATTTTTGAAATATGCTGCAAATTCTGGCATGTGCGTATTGAATATAAAAAACAGGGTTATCACTGCTTTGTGATTTTGCCAAATCCAGATCAAAGTCCAAATGTTGATCATGGCTGCGCATGACATAAAAAAATCTGGCAGCATCGACACCAACATCATCAACCAATTGTGAAAGGGTAACAAATTGACCTGAGCGTGTGCCCATTTGTATTTTTTTACCATCTTGGACTAAATTGGCAAATTGAGTTAAGACAATTTCTATGTCTTCGGGGTTTAAGTTTAAGCCTTTTGCTGCGGCCTTTAATCTGGCAATATAGCCGTGGTGGTCAGCACCAAATACATATAACGCTCCTTCAAAGCCACGTTCAAATTTATTCAGTAAATAAGCTATGTCGGATGCAAAATAGGTTTTTTGACCATTTTCACGTATAACCACTCTGTCCTTTTCATCACCAAAATGTGAAGCCATAAACCAGGTTGCACCATCTTTTTTATACAAATAGCCTTTATCTTGGAGTATCTCTAATGCCCTATCTATGGTGTCGCCATCATGTAGCTGTTTTTCTGAAAACCAAGAGTCATAGTTAACATTAAATTTTTCAAGGTCTTTTTTGATGCCAGACAAAATATCTTTCAAAGCTATTTGAAAAATATTTTCATAATTCTCATTGCCCAATAACTGTTTAGCATTAAACACTAATCCATCTATATGCAGTTCTTTATCGCCACCATCTTTCTCGTCTGCTGGTACAGCTTCATATACTTCGAGACTTTTAAATAAAAATTTATCGCCAAATTTTTTTCTGACTTTTCTGGCAATATCGACAATATAGTCTCCCTGATAGCCGTTATCAGGGAAAACAATCGGTTCACCACACAGTTCAATATACCGTAGCCAGACAGAGCTTGCAAGAATATCCATTTGTCGACCATTGTCATTGACATAATATTCTCTCTGTACCTGATAACCGCATTTTTCTAAAATATTTGCCAATGAGGCACCATAGGCTGCTCCGCGACCATGGCCCACATGTAAAGGACCAGTAGGGTTTGCTGAAACATACTCAACCGTGATCTTTTTGTCATTACCAAAATCATTGTCACCAAATGTATCACCCAGTTTAAGCACCTGTTTAATAATTTGTCGTCTACAATTTTCGGTAAGGAAAAAATTTAAAAATCCAGGCCCTGCAATTTCTACTTTGGCAACATGTAGAGATTCAATCAATTCATCAACGATTAATTTGGCAATCTCACGTGGATTTTTTCCTAAAGGTTTGGCTAGTGTGAGCGCCATATTGGTGGCAAAATCTCCATGATCTTTATTACGCGTGCGTTCAAAGAAAATCTGTGGTTCCAAATCTTTTGGAAAGATACCTTTTCTTTGTAAATCATCAACTGCTTTTTCCAGTAATTCTTGTAAGTGTTTAATCATGCCGTGATTTTGTATAGTGCTAAATGTGTGATTTTAACAAACCTGAGAGAAACATTTCATTAAACCCCCTGGTTTTATGTAAATATATCAAAAATTTACATCAATTTATTAATTTATGCTCTATTGAAAATGTAGAGACAAGGCAGGCCTTGTCTCTAGGATAGTACATTTCCTCTTATTTCAACACTCTGCCGATGAAAAGTCAAACCTTCCGCTTGCGCCAATATGGCAGCTGTCTTTGCCAGTTCAGCTCGACCATGGTCACTGACTTTTTGAGTTGATAAGACTTTAAGAAACTGGTGTACGCTTAATCCACCAGAACTTTTCCCGGCACCATTTGTTGGCAAAGTATGATTGGGTCCGGCACAATAGTCGCCAAAGGCCACAGCTGAATTTTCGCCGATAAACAATGAACCATAATTACTAAACAATTGACTGTCTATATCATCACAGATCAATAAATGTACGGGAGCATAATCATTTATAAGTGTGATTGCTTGTGCGGCATTTTCTGCCAAAATAAATAGGATCTGCTGGTTTTTCAACAGTGCTTCTCCCGCTATACTTGCATTTGTACAGCTGTAAAGATTTTCTAACAACTGTTTGGAGGTACTGACAATAATACTAATGGCATTTTCATCATGCTCAGCCTGTGCCAATGCATCCAGAATTATCCAGTCTGGGTTTTGTAGTTTATTGGCATAAATTAACAACTCACTGGGACCTGCTAATGTGTCAATTTTGGTGCGGTGTTGCACCTGAGATTTAGCGGTATTTACATAGGCATTGCCAGGGCCAACTATCATATCAACCGCGGCCATTTTTTTAAACCCATAGCTTAAGGCCGCAATGGCTTGTGCGCCACCTATTTGCAAAAAAGTAGTTGCACCCGCCAAACTAGCCGCACCTAACAAGGCCGGATGTGTTGATGGTGAACAGGCAATTCTTACAGGGCAGCCTGCCACCTGGGCTGGAGTTAATGTCATTAATGCCGTAGAAATCAAGGGGTGGTTACCACCAGGAATATAGGCGCCTATGCGTTCTATCGGTTGATAAATATAAGCAAATTCACCAATGCCATCAGCAAAGGAATCATTTTTCAGGTCTTTTATCTGAAACTGGCAGAATGCCTTAATGCGCTTGTAAGCTGTCTGTATAGCTTGTGCCAATTCGGGCTCTAAATTGTAATCTGCAAATGATTTAAGCTGAATGACTTGCGCAGCTTTACCATCAATTTTTTTACTCCATTTATCAATAGCCTTATCTCCATTTCGTGCAATATCTTGTAGAATAATCGCTACTTTTTCTGCTATTGCCTGCTGGTTTTGTAATGGTGGACGGATAAAGTCTTGGACCTTGATAATACTATCTTTCATTATTTCTACTCCTGAGATCATTAATAATTTCTGCGATAGCCACGCCTTTGGATTTTGCCATGACCAGAGTGAAAAAAATGAGATCGGCCGCTTCCCAACGCACATGATTGTGCTCGTAAGCCTCTATCAGTTCCTGACATTCCTCACGTAGTTTCTCCATCTGAAATTGCTTGTCAGTAAATAATTTTTGTGTGAAAGAGGTTTTGGAGGTTTCAGTTTTCTTGTCTAGTTGGGCCAATCTTTTTTCAAACACTTCGTCCAAATAGTCCAATGAATAACTTTTCATTTGACTGGCAAAACAACTGTACCTGTCAAAGTGACAGGCATTTCCACCCTGCTCTACCTGAAATAAAATGCTATCCCCATCACAATCAATATCGACTGCAATAAGTTTTTGCGTATTACCACTGGTCAAACCCTTGGTCCATAACTCCTTTCGTGAACGAGAGTAATATGTGCCTGTCCTTTGAGCTAGTGCCAACTGTAAAGATTGCTGAGAACTGTAAGCCATCATTAACACTTTGCTGGTTTTTACATCTTGTACAATGGTTGGGATCAAATCCATTTTGTTAAAATCAAGCAATGACATCAAGGCTTTGTCCAGCAACATCTCTCCAGAATATATCGCCATACCAATTTGTGAATTGGCACCTTTTTGATTTATCCACTGCAAGTCCTGATAACTGCTGATGCCTCCAGCGACCGTGACGGGAATGGGGGATGCCTTAATAACTTGTTCGATTCTTTGTTGATCAATACCCGCCATCATGCCTTCGTTTTTGACTTGCGTGTAGAGAAATTCCCCACAGTTTTTTGCCAATTCTGGGATGATATCCACAATTTTTTGTGCTTGAGTTTTTTGCCAACCATGAGTGGTTAAATAATCACCCTTGGCATCTATGGCAAAAATAAGTGCCTTTTTAGGTAATTTCTTCACAAAATCAGCAGTGGCTGACGTCCCGAGAATAATCTTACTGGCACCAGCAGCCAGATAAGCTTTTGCCGTTTCTAAATCACGAATACCACCGCCCACTCTACAGGCTTTTTTGCGTAGCATTTGTTCAATTAATTCTTGATTGCTGCCCGTTCCCATGGCTGCGTTTAAATCAATGATAGCCACTTCACCATAGAGAGAAAATTCTTCCAACAGAGAAAATACATCATCTCGTTCGACTATTTTTTTCTCTGCTTTGCCCTGTTGCAACTGTACAGCCTTGCCGTCTAATAAATCTATTGAAGGAATTAACATTGTCTTGTCCTCATTTTTTCATCCTCATATCGATATTGTTGTTGATTAAATATTGTTTGATTTCGGTAACGCTGTATTCTCCACGGTGAAAAATACCAGCTGCCAATACCGCATCTGCACCCGCATTAATGGCATCTAAAAAATCTTTTGGCTCATTGGCACCTCCCGAGGCAATGATTGGTAATGAAAAATCTTCTTGTGCTAACAGCTCAAGGTCAAAGCCTGTGCCTGTACCATCTTTATGCATGGCTGTCATTAAAATCTCACCAGCTCCACGATCGACAACTTCATCCAGCCATTGTTGATAGGATTTTTTCACACTGATTGAGCCTCCATGGGTGTAAATTGCCAATTTACCTGACTTTTCACGATTAACATCAATAGCAATAATTAAACTTTGTGAGCCATATTTTTTCGCTATTTGATCGATCAAATCAGGAGTTTCAACAGCTGCAGTATTCAACGTTACTTTATCAGCACCAGCATTGAAAAATTTATCCACATCACTAAGCTGTTTAATACCACCACCAACCGTAAATGGAATGGATAAATTCATCGCCACTTTTCTGACCATTTCCAACGCTGATTGCTGTTTATCAACACTGGCCTTGATGTCCAAAAAAACAATTTCATCTGCGCCCTGTTGTTCATATTTTAAGGCCAACTCTATTGGCTCACCCATATCCAGCAATTGTTTGTAATTAGTACCCTTAACCACCCGCCCATTGGCAACATCCAGACAGGCAATGATTCGTGGTACTAACGATGTGTTCAGCCAAGTATTCAATTGAGACATTGCTTTAATAACTCCCGACCATATAGGCCTGATTTTTCAGGGTGAAATTGAAAACCATAAAGCTTACCTTTTTGAACCGCAGCACAAAAGTCACCAGCATAGTTGACTGAAGCGATACAGTATTTACTGCTAGCAATAGCGTAAGAATTGACAAAATAGACATAATCATCTTTAAATAACTCATTTTCACTGTTTAATTTTGCCCAACCTACCATTGGTGTTTTTGCATGCTTGAGTTTTTGTATTTGCCCTGAAAAAACACCCAGACCCTTGGCATCTGTATCTTCTACACTGCTTTCAAACATAAGCTGCATACCCACACAGATACCAATAAATCTTTTGTCTTGTGCTATCCAGTTCAGTATAAACTCTCGCCAATTATATTTGTCCAATTGTGCAGCAACAAAACCAAAGCGCCCCTGCCCTGGCAGAAGTAAAACATCAAAATCAGCTTGCGGTTTATCTATGACCACCGTCTCGAAACCCGCTTTTTTTACCGCAGAAACTATACTCAGCAAATTGCCAGTATTTAAATTAATGATACCAGCTCTCATAATACACCTTTGGTTGTGGTAATCGAGCTTGCTGGCATCAAGGCCTCTTTTAAAGCATAGGCTAATGCCTTGAAAGCACCCTCAATAAGGTGGTGATTGTTTTTGAAATATTGATTATTTATATGCAAACACATTTGTGCATTGATGGCCAATGTATAAAAAAAGTGATCCCACATTTCGGTGTTAATACCACCCAGTTGTGATTGCGAAAAAGGCAAGTTCGTAACACAATAAGCTCGACCACATAAATCTACCGCACATTGAGTTAAACTCTCATCCATTGGCAATAGTCGTTGTCCATATCTTTTGTTACTTTGTTTTTTCCAGGCTTTAAAGAGTGCCTGTCCCAGACATATGGCTACATCTTCAATGCCGTGGTGGTCATCAACCTCTAAATCAGCTTTCATCTTGATACACAAACTCCAACTAGCATGGGATGCCAGTTGATTCAGCATGTGATCGAAAAAAGGCAGGCCAGTTTCTATACCTATTTGCTGCTTGTCTTTAGCCACATTCACTGCTAATTTTATGGTTATATCAGTTTCTTTGGTTGTTCTTTTGATGGTAATCATAATAATTCTTCTAATTCATTGATGTTATTGAGGACGATATCAGCCCCCGCTGCATAGAGGTTTTCTGCATTTTCACCTATACCAATACAGACACAATTCGATGCCTGTCCTGCGTGCATATCATCGACCGTATCTCCACAAAACCACATGCGAGTCTTGTTGCTGTTGGACTTCAGCCGGTTGATGCCAGGGGGGGATGGTTTTTGTTCACTGACATCATCGGCTGAAATAATATAATCTGTTTTTATATTGAGTTGTTTTACTCCTGTAATGGCCTCAGCCCTTGGCCTGCCTGTGATAATGGCAGTGGTGTAACTGTTATTGAAATAAATGTTGATGTTTTGCTTACTGATTAAACTGATCTCATTTTGCTTTAATCCTTTAATATTGCCATCGCCATTATAATATTGTTGAAATTTAGCGACAATATCGTCAAATTTCACCTTAAAACCAGCTTGTAGAATTAAACCTTGTGATAAATCCCAATCATTATTAAACCCGCCTTTTTCTCTTAATTTGATGATATTAGCAGTACTTACGGTTGTTTTGCTGAAATGTTCTACGGTTTTGCTGATACAGGCATCATAAGATTGGCTGGTATCAAGCAAAACACCATCCATATCAAAACCCAAAATTTCAGGTTTAAACACAGTTTGCAAAACCTCCTTCAATAGCTCAATATTTTCAGGAATGGTAATACGCACCCAATTGGGTAAATCATTAACCTGGGTTTTAATTTGTATATCATTCTTTTGCATAAACGAAGCTAAAAGCGGTTGTACTTTAGGTTTGACTTTAAACAGTAAAAAATTACCCTTGCCATCACAGGTTTCTATGTTGCGTGACTGTAGAAATGTATAAATCTCATTTCTGTTGTTAGCTATCTTTGTGCAATATCCTCTCATTTCTGCGGTATTTTTTAATGCCTGTTTGACCAGTTGTAAACTCAGATTATTAACATTAAACGGCATGGCAATTTGTTTGAATTGCTTAATTAACTTTTCACTACCAAGTAAATACCCTAACCTTGCCCCGGCCAATCCATAGGCTTTTGAAAAAGTTCTCAGCGATATAACATTGTCGAATATTAAGGCATATTCTATTGGGCTGTTTTCAAGGAAAAACTCAACATAAGCTTCATCCAAAAAGACATTAGTCCCTTGGACTTTTGCTGTTTTGATTAAATCTATTAAAGCATCATCAGAGATGCATTCACCCGTTGGGTTATTAGGTCTGGTTAAAATCAACCATTGATTAGCCTGTAGATTTTGTTTTATGGTTGCAACATCAATGCTAAGATTTTTTAAACCATCAATAGTAATATTGTCAATATTCCACACCTTTAAATTATGCGTATATTGGCTAAATGCTGGAGTGGGTAACAATACGCTTTGTTTGTTTAACTTACACATCTTAAACAGCAACTCAATTGACTCATCACCACCATTACTTAAAAATACATGAGCGGCAGTGGTATTATACTTTTTGGCAATTAACCCTTCAACTTCCTGCCTGTTTGGGTATTTCCATAATTGCGAAACATCCACAGAAAATTTATTTAACCATTGGGGTATCGAATCTGCCCGTTCATTAAAGTCTAGTTTAAGCATCATATTGCCTTTCTTATGGGAATTTCCAGAATATCGCTGGCGCCAGCCTTTATTAATAGTGGAATCAGGTCTTTGACTTCATTACGCATGACCGCTGCCTTGATGGCAAAATCGTTGGATTGATACAGTTGACTGACAGTGGGAGAGCGCATGGCAGGCAACAGTTCTACAATTTTTGCAATGGTGCTTTCCTTACAGTTCATCTCTAGTAGCACTCGCTTTCTGCCATTAAGCACACCATTGATAAGTACCAGCATGTCATCAATAATAGCCTTTTTCCTGGGGTCATTCATACAAGCCTGATTCGCAAAAAATTGGGTATTACTTTGATAAATAGTAGCTACAATTTTTAAGTGATTAGCGATTATAGTTGTGCCAGTGCTGGTATTGTCAATAATCATATCAGCATCCTCAGGAGGAAACACCTCAGTAGCACCGTATGAACGTATCAATTTATAATCAAAACCCTGCTGGGATAAAAACTGGTCACTCAATACTTTATATTCTGTTGCAACAATAATCCTGCGTTTTTTTAAGTCTTGATAATTCCAATCATCAGGAATACAAGCAACAATATCAACAGGATCAAATCCCAGAGATTTCAAAACTTTCACATCGGCCTGTTGCTCCGCAATCCAATCCAAGCCTGCAAAACCAATATCATGTTGCTCTAATTCAACCAGTTTTGGTATATTTTGTGATTTTAATAATTTTATTTCAAACATGGGATCAGAACACAATGGTCGATAGTTACGGTCATTGCTTTGTAAAGTCAGTCCAATTTGTTCCAGCAACTTTACTATCTCAATTTGTAGCTTACCTTTAGGAATTGCCATCTTTATTTTCATATTGTTTCTCGTTTTATAATTTTATGTTATGTTTGATTTTTTGGAATAAAAAAAGCCCCGTTAATGTTTAATCTAACGAGGCTTTGGATAAATTTGTGTTTTACAGATACAGTTTATCGTCACCGCCGTTTGTAGTGGTGTGAATGATGTCGATGTCGTCTGTGTATTATTTTCATTTTCTGATTTTCATGTTTTTGTTATTTATTTATGTATAAAAAAAGCCCC
>JAESTH010000244.1 GCA_016763695.1 Alcanivoracaceae bacterium | reverse complement strand
TTATTCTGTTTGATTCCTAGGGACGAGACTTCATTAGTTAGCTCAGCCATTGGTGCACTCTTCTCTGATATTATAGAGGCTATTTGCTCTAATGTGTCGAGCAATAACTCTCGAGGGTTTAATTGTACTCCTGTCGCTTCAAATACACGGTGGATCACCTGCATAGATAGCAAGGAATGGCCACCAAGTTCAAAAAAATGACTATCCACACTAATTTGTGTCAGTGGTATTTTCAATAAATCAGACCAGATAGCAGCCAGTTTTAATTCAGTGTCACCTTGCGGGGCAATATATTCTCCTACCAGTAAACTGGCATCAGGTTCAGGCAAGGCTTTTCTATCAATTTTACCATTCGCCGTTAATGGCAACTGCTCTAATATAATAAATATGGATGGCAGCATATAATCGGGTAAACTTGTATGTAGGTCTTTGCGTAACTGAGCAATAAAATCATCTTGGTTGATGGTAGCAAAACTGTGTTTAGTGGTTAAATAGGCCACAAGCTGTTTTTGTTGATCAGTTGTTTCGTGAATAATGACCAGTGATGATTGTACATCTGCCAGCGTTGACAATTGTTGCTCTATTTCTCCTAACTCAATACGGAATCCCCTAATCTTGACCTGATCGTCGCTTCTACCCATAAAAGCCAAATCACCATCATGCAGATAACGAACCAAATCACCTGTGCGATACAACACATCATCTGCACTAAAGGGATGTGTTATAAAACACTCAGCTGTGAGTTCAGCCTGGTTCAAATAACCTCGAGCTAAACCAGCACCGCCTATATAGAGTTCCCCAACTGCACCGTAAGGAACGACTTGCTGTTGAGAATCCAGTATAAATATCGATAAATTGGCTAATACCGAACCTATAGGTACAGAAATATGATCTTTAGTTACGTCAACCACAGCGATGGTAGCCACATGAGTTTCCGTTGGACCATAGTGGTTCCATAAAGTGCAATCAGGCTTATTAAGTAAATAGTCTTTCAAAGCCTGTGATATAACCAGTGCTTCTCCAGCGACAATGATTTCCTTTAAATCTGGCAACACAAGACCCTGGTTAATTAAATCTTCAGCCAGCCAATTTAATACAGCTGGTGGTAAAAATACCCGTTCAATTCCATTGTTCTGTAATAGTTGTGGCAATCCATTCAGCTCATCTTTGGCCTGCTTGCTGATAAGAACTAACGGACTTGCGGTAAACCAGCAGCTGGCAATTTCCTGAATAGAAACATCAAAACCAATCGGTGCAAACTGTAAAGTTTTCATTGATGAATTCAATCCTGATTCACTGGCTTGTGCATGCACCAGGTTTACTATGGTGCCATGTTTTTGCAAGACTCCTTTGGGTAGGCCTGTAGAACCAGAAGTATATATAACATATGCCAGATGATTGGAATTTAAATCTTCAATTATTGGATTGCTTGAGGGGTAGTTACTTGATGTATCTATCCATTGCTGGTCATCGACTATCAGTTGTTGTACCCCTTGTCCTGCAGTCATCACAGTTAAATTTCCTTGAGTTAACAGCAGAGATAAATCACTGTCTGCAATCATGTGCTCAAGGCGGGCTTTAGGATAAACTGGATCCAGCGGTAGGTAAGCGCCTCCCGCTTTCAAGATGGCCAATAACCCCACGATCATCTCTAGTGAGCGATTGATACAAAGCCCGACGATACGATCCGGCTTAACACCCTGTTCGATCAGATAGTGTGCGAGTTGGTTGGCTTGCTCATTGAGTTCAGCATAGCTTAATGAGTATTTTGCAAAGGTGATTGCCCGTTCATCCGGAGTCTTTTTGACCTGTTCTTCAAACAACTGATGGATACATACGTCCTGTGAATAATCTATCTGAGCATTATTGAGGGTAGATAACTGATAATTGATAGCTTGTTTACTCAGTAAGGGTAATTGAGCTATTGACTGCTGGGGGTTGGCTGCAATTGCCATTAACAAATGCTGCATACTACTGGCTAAACGCTCAATGGTCTTGGGCTTAAATAAATCTGTATTGTATTGAAAAATACATTTTAGCTGATTATTTTCTTCACTGATATTGAGTGTTAGTTCAAATTTGATCGGCACCTGATCAGTATCACGTTTATTTATTTCTATATTCGGTATTGTTATGGGTGGCATTTTGTCGCCATCCATCATCAGTAAGATTTGGAACAAAGCATTGTGACTGGTACTGCGAACAGGATTTAGACGGTCGACTAAATGTTCAAAAGGCACATCCTGATTCGCATGAGCTGCTAAGTTGGTACTTTTTACTTGGCTTAAAAACTCGGTAAATGAGGGATTGCCAGAACTGTCAGTACGCAATACCAGAGTATTGGCAAAGAAGCCGATAAGTGGCTCCAGTTCTTTTTGTAATCGGTTGGCAACTGGTGTCCCAATCACTATGTCCGTGCTATTTGAGTAGCGTGACAGTAGAATCGAAAAGGCTGCATGAACAAGCATAAATAAAGTAACCTGATTATCCAGTACAATGGTTTTAATAGAGTTTAATGTATGGCCATCAACATTAAAATGATACAAGGCACCATTAAACGTCTGCAATACGGGGCGTTCAAAATCTAGCGGCAAACTATGTACTTGTGGTAAATCAGCCAGTTGCTTGTCCCAGTAAGTCAGTTGAGATTCTAGTACTTGTCCTTGTAACCACTGACGTTGCCAATGGGCATAATCTGCATAATGAATGGTCAGTGGCGGTAATAGACTGGGTGTATTTTTAAGAATAGACTGGTACAGTTGAGTAAACTCATTAACCAATAATCCAATTGACCAACCATCAGAGGCTATATGATGTATGTTTAATAGCATCACCCCTTCATCGGCATTTACTTTTAGATAACTCACCCGCAACATCAGTTCATCACTTAAATTGAATGACAGTTCAGCATCCTGACTGATTGCTTTATCAATGGCTACAATTTGTGCATCAATACTCAACTCGCTTAAGTCAGTTTGAGCAAGGATAAACTCAAATTGTTGCTTTATCACTTGCATTGGCCCATCAGTACTGTCAACAAAGGCTGTACGTAAAGGCTCATGTCGTTCAATGATTTGGCTGAAGGCAGTTTGGGCAATATTCACTGCAAAATCACCTTTGATATCCAAAATATATGGCATATTGTAATGGGCGCTGCCACCATCCATTTTGTCAATAAACCACAAGCGCTGCTGCGCATAAGATGTTTTGGCTTTATGATTTACACGTGTTATTTTTTTTATTGCTGTTCGTTCTAACGCGGGGACTCTTTGAGAAATGGTATCATGTTTAATTTTTTTGACAATACGCTCTTTATTGTTTTTTATTAAATTGATTAAAGTTGGAGTCAGGGAACCTTTCAATGACTTTGTTTTTAATTTTTCTTCATCCAGAAAAACATGGACGCCAGCTTCCCTCAGGGTGTTTATTATAGTATTTATATTTTGCATGTGATTACCATTCCAATTCTTCGACTGCATAGTCGTTTGATTCAGCGAGAGACTCCATTAAAGAATCTGTTTTTAATTTATTATCCATTGCAACGCTCAAATTTCTCAGTATAGGAAAATCGAAAATATCGATATATTCTATTTCCAGCTGCATTTTTTCCTTTATATCGTTAATTAATTTGGTGGCTAAAAGTGAGTGGCCACCGAGTTCAAAGAAATTGGCGTTGGCACTGATTTGTGTCTGAGGTATATTTAATAATCCTGACCAAATAGCTGTCAGTATTAATTCCGTCTTTCCATCAGGAGCCACATATTTGCCACTGAAAAAAGTTGCATCAGGTTCTGGCAATGCTTTTCTGTCAATTTTGCCACTGGCTGTTAGAGGAAACTGTGGCAAAATAACAAAAATAGATGGCACCATATAATCGGGTAAATAAGCATGTAGGCTCAGACGAATATTTTTAATAAGTTGTGATTCTTTAATAGATGATTTTGTGATGAGATAAGCAACTAATCTCTCTTCATGTGCTTTTTTATTAACAATAACTAAAGATGAATCAATATCAGGGTGAGCTGTAAGCTGCTGCTCTATCTCTGCTGGCTCAATTCTGAAACCACGAATTTTGACTTGCTGATCAACTCGACCAATATACTCTAAGTTACCATCTTCAAGATATCTAGCTAAATCGCCAGTTCGATACAGACGCTTAGCGCTACCGTCACTAAAAGTATGTTGAATAAACCGTTGGGCAGTTAATTCTGGCTGATTCAAATAGCCTCTGGCTAAACCAGCTCCAGCAATAAAGAGCTCGCCAGCTACTCCCTGGGGTTGAAGTTGAAGTTGCTCATTTAAAACCAGTAACTGGATGTTTTGAATCGGTTTACCAATGGCAATAGTCATCCGATTATTTTTATTAGGCACTTGCCAGTAACTCACTTCGACAGCCGCTTCTGTTGGTCCATAAAGATTATACAATACGGCGTCATTTGCTTCATAATGCAAGGCGGGAAGGTCCGCAGGTAACGCCTCGCCACTACAAAAGACCTGGCGCAGAGTTTGACAATGAGCCCAATCACTATTTGCTAGCATCAATCTCAGCATTGAAGGTACAAAGCGTATTGTGGTGATGTGCTTTTCCTGTATAACATCACATAAATAGGCAGGGTTTTTATGTCCTCCGGGTAGGGCCATAACCAGTCGTGCTCCCACAGTGAAGAACCAGGTCAACTCACAGACAGATACATCGAAACTAAAGGGGGTTTTCTGTAAAACCACATCATTTTGTTTCAGTTTGTATTGTTTCTGCATCCAGTCAATGCGATTTATTGCGGCCTGATGTTCAACCATTACACCTTTTGGCAAGCCTGTTGAACCGGAGGTATAAATAACGTAAGCCAGGTGTCTGGATGTTAAATGCTCGACAGTTGGGTTTGCTACTGAATAAATAGATAATGTGTTTAACAACTCCTTATTATCAAGAATCAGCCTTTGTATTGACATTCCTTCGGTAACAGCTGTTATCTTTTGCTGGGTTAGCAGGATAGACAAATGGCTGTCCTGAATCATGTGTTGCAGACGATTTTTGGGATAATGAGGATCCAATGGCAAATAGGCCGCCCCTGCTTTCCAGATAGCCATTATGCCAATCATCATTTCTAATGAACGCTCAAGGCAAAGCCCGATGATATCATCGGGCTTGACTCCTTGTTTAATGAGGTAATGAGCCAGACGATTAGCTTTGACATTAAGTTCAAAGTAGCTTAAGGATTGCTCTTCAAAGGTCACGGCAATATTGTTTGGGGTCTGTGCAAGCTGCTTTTCAAACAAATGATGAATACACAGGTCGCTGGGATAGTCCGCCTGAGTACTGTTCATGCTCTGTAACTGCTGTTGCTCACCTTCTTGGGTAAGCAAAGATGATTTCTGTATTTCGCAATCGGGTTTAAGGCTGATGTTATTGATGAAATTAATAA
>JAESTH010000014.1 GCA_016763695.1 Alcanivoracaceae bacterium | reverse complement strand
AGACAAGGTTATAGACCTCAGCGCTGTGAATATGGGCGTTTATCACTGGAATTGTATCGAAGATAAGCAAAGTATAATAAAAACATTGTTGTCAGAAATAAAATATCTAGAGCCAGCGAGGAGGCAGGAGTGTGTTAGTTATATAGCAAACCATGTCGATAGCTTGCCGGATGAGTTAATGTTGGCGACTGATGATATAAAAACGCTATATAACAGTGGGATAGAGATTGGTGCCCACACAGTCAACCATCCAATAATGACATGTATTTCAGAGGTCGATGCAATAAGCGAGATGGGTGATAGCAGGGCTCAACTGGAAGAGATAATTGGAGATACCGTGAGGTTTTTTGCGTATCCAAATGGAATTCATGGTGTAGATTATTCGAATGTGCACGCAAAAATGGTTAAAAAGTTAGGGTTTCGAGCAGCGTTAACGACACATCATGGTGTGGCCAATCGCCAATCTGATTCGGCTCAACTTCCACGGTTTACTCCCTGGGATGACAAGCCAACACGGTTTATGTTGAGAGCGGCACAGATTTACCTGAAAACGAAATAGGGGTTCAGTGCTGGCTTTGATGCTGGTATTTTAATAGCTCAATAAATGATCTGGTAATGGTGGCACTTTTAACGATACTTCTAATCAAAGTTACAGATACTCCAAGTCAAAGTTATATAAGACTAGAGTGCTGAGTGCCTGATTGTAAAGATCAATCGCTTATTCCCAAACGCCAGCTTTTGTAAGCATTCTTTTCAGTCCGGGGAAGGGGGCTTTTAGAGCGTATGCCCTTTTTGCGTAAACTAGAGACTCTTCCATACGGTCCATTTTAAATAGCAACAAACCCATGTTGTATTGTAGCGTGCGCTGATAAGGATTTATTTTTTCGGCATCGCGATAGTGCGATAGCGCCTGTTCAAGATTGCCACGTTTTTGCAAGTAGATACCATAAAGCATGCGCGGCGTGTAATCTTTGGGTACGAAGTAGATTGCTCTTTGTAGGTAGCACTCGACATGAGGAAGATTGTCGTATTTAAATTGATTTAGGTTTTTGTCATCAAGTTGGTAACGGATTAAGCTATACAGCGCTTTCGAGTGATTAGGTACGGCTCTAATTGTGTAATCTAAATCAGTTAATAGGCCATTTCCGCGCTTAGCGCCACTAACCAAATTTTCAACCTTAGAATTGAAGTGAGCTCCCACAACCATATCGAAGAGCTTGCTACTTCGATCTCTTGGCGCGTTATAGTCCAACGGGCCGACCCCTTGCGCCCTTCCACGGCATACCCTGTCCTGTAAATCCAGGCCCACCCAGGGTGCCCGCCCTGCGGAGAGAGCAGATGATGTGAAAAATAAGCTAAAAAACAGGGTAACGATGAGGGCTAGAGGAGTTATGAGTGTTGTCATGTGGTTATAGCTCCATGGTTGTTAACGCCTGGTATTATAACGATTGTAGCATTTGGGTTTCTAGATTATAGCGTTAACTACCAACACTATTGTAACGCTAGTATAGTGTCGATTCTAAAAAAGGCTCAGTACCAGTTTAAATATGGTAATACGTCACTCTCATGAATTATATTAATATAAAACCGATAACCTATAGCCTGCTAAATCTTTAAGCATATGCGAGTACCAATAATCCGATTATTTCTCTACCGATGCTTTGCCATGTTCGGGTTTTATATCGAGCAGTGGAAATTAATTGGTCATGAGAGAAAGCAATTTTCAAGATTGAATACTTACGTGTGTCAGGGGAAGAAAAAACTTTTTGGCCGGCAAAAGGAGGAGGCCTTTTTGATTTATGCAGCCACACTGGGAGAGTTGAATGCTGCGCGCGAAGTGATACGAACGGCTCAAAAAAGATGGCCTTCCTGTTGTTTGATTATTTTAGCTGGTAGGGAGCAATATATTAATGTTTATGAGGAGATGTACCCTGAGGCCGTGATACTAAGACCGTTACCTCCTGGACAAAGGGTACTCGAACAACTGGGACGATTGATCAACATTCGCTTGATAATCTTTGTTGAAGGCCCTGGCTTGCCGGGGCGATTCCCTGTACGGATGGATTTAGCTCTTCCAGTCTACAGTCTTCGCAAGGAAATAAGACTCATCATTGTAAATGCTTGCCTATATAACGCCCCGCCAGCGTGTCGATACGATACGACCGAGCGATTTCTTTTTGGTGCGCTGTTTAGTAAAGCGGTTGATTATTGGTTTGTTGCGGACCAGTTGTTCATGGAAGATTTTCTACGCGAAAATATCCCGGCAAAAAAAATATCCATAGTCGGTGACGTGAAGTTTGATGCGGTTTTTACTGACACCCATCCGCTGGCGTCCGAAAAATTGGAATCCATCCTCAACCAGGTATCCTCGGACAAATCGCCGTTGATTATTGCAGGTTCAGTGATGGATGTGCCCGAAGTTCGGGCAGTTATTGCGGGTTGGTTAAAGGCTCGTGAGTATTTTCCGGATGCTCGGTTGATTATTGCGCCACGTTACGTCAATGAGGTGTCGGAAATGATGAAGTTGTATCAATTGATAGAGGAGCTTGGTCTTAGGTATACGATTAGAAGCAAGCTGGTCGATCAACAGTATATTGAAAACCTTCTGGTTTTAGACAGCTTTGGTGAATTACCACACTTTTTTAAAATCTGTGATGTCGCATACGCAGGATCGAACCACGGTGTCATTGAACCAATGAAATTTGGTAAGGTGGTGGTCACTGGACCACCTGAGTTGTGGAAGCAGGAATACAGTACATCCTACTATCTTTACAATGACATGAAAGATAAACAAGCATTGATTTCCTGTAATACTTTTGAAGAAATAGGCGAGCAATTTGTCCTCATACTGACAAGTGAATCCCTGAGAGCTAATATTAAAAATCGAATGAATAAAGCTATTAGTGGCAAGAAAGGTGCCTGTCAAAGAATTTTTGATCGATTGGAGAATTAAAATAAATAATATATTTAACTTAGTTTTATTGGCGAATATATGTCCTTTCAACAGAGCATAGCTTCATCGCTATTTGAACGATATACCAGTACAGCAATTGGATTTATATCATCGATTATTATCGCTCGTCTGCTTACACCAGAGGAAATCGGTGTATTTTCAGTGTCTGCGGCTGTGCTTACACTTGCCCACGTGATTCGCGAATTTGGTGTCGGAAACTATCTGATTCAGGAAAAAACGCTCACTAAAAGAATCGTCTCCAGTGTGCTTGGAATATCAATTATTTTGTCCTGGTCGGCCGGGATACTTCTCTTTTTCGGTAGTTACTATGTTTCAGCGTTTTACGGTGATGATCGACTACGAGAAGTATTGTGGGTGTTGTCAGCAAATTTTATTTTCATACCCTTCAGCTCTGCGATATATCCCTTATTAAGACGCGAGATGAAATTTAAAAAGCTTTATAAAATAAATGTGTCAGTGAATTTAACGTATGCAGTTGTAGCTGTTGTTCTAGCATATTATGGGTTCAGTTATATGAGTTTGGCCTGGGCTTCGTTAGCTGGCGTGCTTGTTACTTTCTTTTTGGCGCAGCTATACCGGCCGGATATTGCAAAAGTGAGCCCAACCCTGGCTGGCTGGCAACGAATTATCGCCTTTGGAAGATTGAATACCGTCGCTAATTTGGTCGCCGCTCTTGGCGTCGAAAGTCCAGATTTAATTATCGGCAAAAAGGCTGGCTTCCATATGGTAGGCATTTACAGCCGGGCATATGGCATGGTTACCATGTTATGGTCTATTAGCATCGCAGGACTTATACCCGTCTATCATTCGGAGCTAGCCAGGCTAAATAGGCTCGGCGAAGATTTAAATCCGGTTTATCTTAAAGGGGTGAATTACATCACAGCCATTGCCTGGCCCATGTACGGATATGTTGCGATGTTTTCAGAAGATATTATCGTGATGTTATACGGTTATCAATGGAAAGAATCAGGGTTAATTGCATCCATACTATGTATTTCACTGATGGTAGATGCTTTATTTAGTTTGAACGGCAGTGCTCTACTAGCACTTGGAAAAATAAAGCAACACATGGTGTGTAACGTTGTGGGAAATGTTACCAAGTTTGTTTTGGTGCTAGTAGCAATAAGTTATTCTCTTTATTTTGTCGCCTGGTCTATTGTGCTTGCTTCCTTTGTCTTTGGCGTCACTAGCTTCAATTTTGTATCTGACAACATTAGCGTTAATTGGGTTAATCTGGGTAAAGTAGCGCTGGGAAACGCTTTACTAATGATCTTATCTCTATTACCAACCTACCTACTATTTGTACGAAACCAAATGTTTGAAAATAGTTTTTATGTAATTGCCGGGTCAGGGGCGTGTCTTATGGCTAGTTGGTTGTTGGCCGTATATATTCTGAGGCATGGAATAACTATCGAGCTCAACAAATTAGCACAAAGGTTCAGGGTAACAATATCAACTTTTTAAGATGCAGGAATATTAGAACGCCGCAGATACAATGTCAAAATGAGCCTAATGCCAGGGGTACACCAAGTGAATCTCTTACGTTCAATGATTAATATCTAAACTACATGTCAAGCGATAAAAAGATATTTTGTATGGGAGAGGATATCGATAATCAATGAATAATCTTAAAGTTTTTACTATCATTTTAAATTGGAATGGCAAAACAGATACGCTTGAATGTATCGAATCGGTTCTAAAAACTACTTACGTTAACAATCAATTGATTGTGGTAGATAACGGCTCGACCGATGATTCGATTACCGCGATCAAAGCCCTCTATCCAGATCTGGTTCTGCTTGAAAATCGAGAAAACCTTGGCTTTGCTGAGGGTAATAACATAGGTATACGCTATGCCCTTCAAAATGGTGCTGACTACGTTTTTCTATTAAATAACGATACTATACTGGATTCGGAGGCCCACCAGGCTTTAATTGATGCTTCTATTGAACTTGATGATAATGGTATTTTCGGGGCAAAAACGTATTATTATGATAGTCCCGATATGATTTGGTTCGATGGCGGTTTTTGGGATCCTGATAAAATGAAGTTTTATCACGATAATTATAAGCAAATTGATACGGGTGAAAACACAGGCTTAAAAAAATGTGACTACATATGTGGGTGCGCGCTGTTTATTTCGGCAAAAATAATAGATAAGATTGGATTTATGGATAAAAATCTATTTTTGACGTACGAAGAAACTGATTGGTGTTATCGAGGGAAAGCACAAGGATTTTTATCATACGTTGTTTCATCTGCAAAAGTTTGGCATAAAATATCTGTTTCTTTTGGTGGTTCCAATAGTCCCATGCAAGAATATTTTTTTATGCGCAACTCGCTATATTGGGGGGAACGTCATTTAGGACGCATTGTATTTTTGCGTCTTTTTGCGAAATGTGTCTTTAAGACGATTGGCTGGGAAAAACACACAGCGCCTTCTATTGCAGGTACTTATTGGAATATACGGCGTTTGTTTCTAGTTTTATTTGGTGAGCCCGCTCCCGTTTATCAGGCTAGAAAATCAGGGCTAAGGGACTATATACGTAGAAGACAGGGAGACTGTCCCTCTAATGTACGATCACTTTAATTACGGAATACGAATCTGATTGTGAAGATACTTTTAATAACACAGTATTTCCCTAAACCTGAGCATTCACACGGGACTTACAAACGACTAAAAATGTTTGTCGATGCGTTTAAAGAACATGCACATATTGATTTTCTTTTCTTTATACCACCAAAATCAAAGTTGACCAAAGAAACATTAACTGAATACGTGAATCGTTTTTGGTCAGTTCCAAGTTTCGATATTTATTTTGAAACCAGGGATCGGGAACCTGGAGACAGGCATTTGGTGAAAGACTATTTACTTCCTATACTCAAGGCAAGCTATCAGCAAAGGTTTTCCGGGTGCGTATCCGAGAGGCATCTTGAGGCCCTTGGTAGATCCTTAGAAAACAATCCGGATCGAATATTTGCTCACAAACTGGGAACAATGTGTTTGCTCCGAAAAATTAAGAGAAAGCTACCCCCTATATATTTTGACATGGATGATATTGAGCATATCTATCTTCGTAGGAGTATCGCTCAGCCACCTTTTTGGCGTGCTAAATACTTGAGGTATCTCAATATTCCAGCTTTAAAATATGCTGAAAAAAAGGCATGCCTTCTCGCAGAGAGAACCTTTATTTGTTCTCAAGCGGATAAAGAATATTTAAATAGGCTTTATAGGACTAGCCGGGTTACTGTGATAGAAAATGGTGTGCCTATTCCATCAATTGGGAAATTAAGAAGTTCTAAAAAAGGTCATCTTGTTGTATATGTTGGTACTTATGGCTACACACCAAATGTTAATGCTGCTGAAGACCTTATTTTCAAGATATTTCCTGTGATTCGACAATCAATACCGGAAGCTAGACTTTTGATTGTGGGAAAAGGACCGGAAAATATTCAGGGATTTAGTTCGGCGCCCGCAGGGGTTGAATTTACCGGGTTTGTCGAGTCGTTAGATGAGATTTACCAGCAGGCTGATATTGTATGTTGTCCAATTACTTGTGGAGCTGGTACCCGCATTAAAATTATTGAAGCGGCCAGCTTCAATAAGCCAGTAATATCAACCAAACTCGGGGCAGAAGGCCTAAAATTTATCGATAAGGAAGAAATAATCATTCGGGATAACCCGGAGGACATTGCTTTGCAATGTGTAGCGTTACTAGAAGATACCGCAAAAAGAAAAAGAATTGGTCGTGCTGCAAGGAGCAAGGTGAAATATCTTTATAGTGAAGATGCGATACAGAAAAAAATTCGGAAATTTATGTGTATTAGTTCCGACTTAATCTGACACTTCTGTACAATAAACCCAGTGGAGCTCTGGCCTTTAGACTCAATAAAATGACTAGATTTATTTTTCTAGGTTAGGAGAGACTGTAACTAAAACTGTGTAACTGCCTATCATTAAACCCAGACATGGGTAAGGATAGGCAAACGATGGATAAGAAAGAACTACAGGCGATCGCGCAAGCGGCCGCCAAAAACATTAAGACCGAAGACGACCTCAATGAATTCCGAGCGATGCTCACCAAGATAACGGTTGAGACCGCACTGAATGTAGAGCTTGATGATCACCTGGGGTATGACAAGCACGAGTGCACTGACGCTGACAATAGTCGCAACGGCTACTCCAGCAAGACCCTGCAGACCGAGGACGGCCAGTTCACGCTGGATACCCCACGCGACAGGGCTGGTAGTTTTGAGCCTAAGCTGGTCAAAAAACACCAGCGGCGCTTTACCTCGATGGATGACAAAATCCTCTTCCTGTATGCCCAGGGCATGACGACACGTGAGATCGTCATCACCTTCAAGGAAATGTACAGTGCCGACGTCTCTGCCAGCCTGATATCCAAAGTCACCGATGCGGTGCTAGAGCAGGTTGTCGAGTGGCAATCCAGACCACTGGATGCGGTTTATCCCATTGTTTACCTGGACTGTATTGTTGTCAAAATCCGGCAAGACAAGAAGGTTATCAACAAGGCATTCTATCTGGCCCTTGGCGTCAACATGGAAGGTCACAAGGAATTATTGGGGCTTTGGTTATCTGAGAACGAGGGTGCCAAGTTTTGGCTGAACGTGCTCACAGAGCTTCAGAATCGCGGCGTGAAGGATATCCTGATCGCCTGTGTTGATGGTCTCAAGGGCTTTCCTGACGCGATCAACACGGCCTTCCCGGCCACGCAGATCCAGCTCTGCATTGTACATATGGTGCGCAACTCGGTGAAGTACGTACCCTGGAGGGACTATAAGGCTGTCACTGCTGACTTGAAGCAAATTTACCAGTCCATCACCGAGGAAGAAGCGCTACTGGCGCTAGATAGATTCGCCGAGCGGTGGGACGACAATTATCCGCAGATCAGTCGCTCCTGGCGCGCCCATTGGCAGAATCTCAACACTCTGTTCGGCTACCCGGAGGATATCCGCAAAGCGATTTATACGACTAACGCGATTGAGTCGCTCAACAGCGTCATTCGCAAGGTCATCAAAAAGCGGAAGTTGTTCCCGACCGATGACTCGGCAAGGAAAGTCATCTATCTGGCGATCCAGGCAGCCTCCAAAAAATGGACTATGCCAATCCGGAATTGGAAACCGGCATTGAATAGATTTATGATTGAATTTGAAGACCGCCTGGCGGATTACATTTAACCTTGGCAGTTACACAGAATTATTTACAGGCTCTGAAGTAACACAGGGGAGTCTTTAAATACATGCCTTAGAAAATCGCAAACCGACTTTGTCAAGCTTAATTGTTCCGCAGCGCGAGAGATATTATGTATTGAGTTAAACTTTATACCGCTATCGTTCAACTGCTTCTGACTAAAGTCCTCTAGATTTCCCTGTTGACCCTGATACTCAACCCCAAGCTCGTAACCATATCTATATTTTTTTATAAACTGGATGTCTGTTAGTAGTTCATCAATTAGATTGTGGTCAACAACGCCTTCTAATATCACAAAACCCTTTTCCTGCCAGTGATTTAGTTTGTCTAATAAGTCAAACTCTAAATCTTCTTCTACCTTGCGGCAATAGGCGTCAATATCAGTATTGGGGTCATCAAGCCAGTTTATATTTTCTATCCAGTCGGATATTTTAATCATCAGAGTTGGCCTAATTATTTCAATATTTCAGCACATTAAGTGATCGTGTATACGAAAAAATACGGTATGTCGTAGTGGCGCGCCCTAAACAAAAAGACACTTTAAATATTGCGAAGTAATTTTATTTCTTTTATATGTGACTAAGGGTGTTATAAGTAACTTACCTATTCTAAATATACGCATTGATCGATCGCAGTATCAATCGATCTCAATGCCTTCTCTGCCAGGATTTTTCTCTCGTACTTTGTGATTTCACATGTGTTCGGTGAATAATCATCTATACCATTTTTCCATTTATCAAATTGCCGCTTGAGGCACAATGCAGTCTCTGGCACTTGTTTATTGGTAAATATTACCCCGGTGTTTGTGCGTCTAATTAATTCCGCAGGTGCGGAGTTTGGTCTGCAGATCGCTAAAATTGGTACGGGTGTTCTAATCATTTCAAATATCTTGCCGGTATATATATGATCCTTAATATATGAGGGGAGCGTAAAAAACTGTAGATTGCTTTTGTATCTTAAGTTTATTGAATCTTGGTGGCTAAGAAAACCTTTAATCACTACATCATGAATAAAATCAAAACTGGCTTTGGTGACCAGTGCGGAGCTACCAGCATAGAAAAAAATAACTTGCTTCAAGTCTTCTGGATGATCCTGGTGCCAGAGCAGTAAGGGTGCAAGCAGGTTATCAAGAGTTTCTTGTCCGTAGATCGATCCAACATAACTGATTTTAAAAAATCCGTCTTCATTAGCCGTTAACTGACCGTCATCGAATTGCTCCTCATCGTATCCATTGGTAATAGTTACCGTCTTATGGCGCCACCGGTCCCCTTTTACCAAGTATTGAGGTAGATGATGTTTGTCGTCCGCTATTAAGATAAGAGTTGCACTCCTCAAAACTATATATTCCATAAATGCGCTAATACAACGTAAAAATCGATTGTTTATAATCCACGCATGATCGATCTTACTCCAAGGATCCCTGAAATCGAGAATGAGGGGGATATCGTGCGCTTTGGAAATCAGGTAGGCGGCTACTGCGTTTGAATAAGGTGGTACGGTTGCAATGATGGCCCTAGGCTTGGAGAGAGCTATGATTTCGTCGGCTTTGTTAACCGCCTTGTCGATCCAACCAATATACTTATCCGGAGCATAACCGCTTTTCCGTTCCGTTAAATTGCGTATCTCTACGAGCGGTATTCGAACAGCTTGACAGTAGTTCTCTATTTTATCCATGTTGGTCGGATTAGCCTCGCGTTCACCACTGGGAGGAACAGTAGTCAGTAGAATGATCTTTTGGTCGAGTAGATTCCAATATTTTATAAATTTGCTAAGCCGCTGTGTACCGTATGCGCTTATATAAGGCGGGGAATAATACGATATAAAAATAAGTGCATTATCCTCTCGAGGGTAGTTTGACGATGCACCCTTCGTAGCGGCTTGTACGATTTTATTAAATATTATCAACTGGTAGCCATAGTCGCGAAACCAGTAACTGAGCTTGTTAGCCAGTTTTCTGAATTCCCAATAACCTTCTTTGATTTTTTGACTTAGCATTGCTGTCCGGTTAGCACGAGGTCCATCTTGACCTATCTCCTGATTTAGTACCAAAGCTTCGATGAGATTTATCCAACTTAAGCTGCCTGTTGAAAAACTATCTGGGTGGCCGCTGCGGCGTGAAAAACAAGCTAAAAAAGCTCAGTTATTACACATAAACCCCTCATTTTCGCCCGTTTTTTTCGAGTATCGGCTGCTTCGATTACGTTTTTTAACTAGCTGAAAGTTGATAATATTTACAATTAAATAACCATTCTACAGCCCCAAAAATCGCTTTACCTGTTGGATGATTGTACCTAATCGCCATAATCTAGATTGCTTTATTCTTTCGAGTTCCAGCCGCATTGTATTGTTACTTTTTTGGAGCTGCCCGATATCAAACGATTTGGCTGTTTCGTCCTGGAAGCCGAGCGTTGCGGGGTATTTCCGCGCGAGTTTGTCAAATGCATTATTTGCAGTGCTAATTTCACTGATTGATCCAGCCAAACTAGCTTGAGCAGCCCGAAATTGCCTGCGGGCAAATTTACACAAGGGATCTGTAGGCGCTAAATCGTGATCTGAGATGAATTTTAGTAGAGAATTTATGGCTGCATGTTTGTCTAGCATAACCAGTTCTGTATTCCCATTTTGTGTAACAGAGCCCTCCCTCAAAAGCCTATAGTAAGGGGCATATTTTGAACAAAAAATAGAATTTGCTTGGTATATTATAATCGGTATCAGATCGGTATCTTCATAAAAAACATGTTCCCTAAACCTATACCGTGTAAAGAGAGATTTTTTAAATATGTGTATGCATGGAGAGACGTGGAAAGAGTCAAATATACTTGATTGCTCGAGAAAATCGTACCCTGGCATTAAACGGTCAAGAATATGAGCGTCTCTATAGTAATTGTAGTAGCTCTTGTTTGATAGATTTAGGTCGCCTTTGACATGGCTAGTGGCACTAAAGGCGACTATATCAGCATTGGTTTTTATGGCTAGCCTGTATAGAAACTCACAGGCGTTGGTGTCGATAAAATCATCGCTGTCGACAAACCAAATATAGTCACCTTTTGCAATATCTAAGCCTGTGTTTCTAGCGCCACCTTGTCTTCGGTTGACTTCATACCTTATGTAGGTGACTCTTTTGTCTCGCTCGGCAAATTCACTGCATATAACATCATCATCAGGGTCGGGCGAACTGTCATTGATGATAATAATTTCAATATCACGTAGAGTTTGATTGACTGCGCTTTCAAGGCATTTACGAAGGTAACAGGAAACGTCATAAACAGGAATTATAATGCTGATGCGCGGTTCCATCAATTTTTTCCGCTTATTAACATGTAAAGCTTTTTCCTATACCAGCGGATTCTGCGTGAGAGTGATCGATAAGCAGGGGTAGTTCTGATTGGTTGAAAGATTTCCCTGTACAAGCTAGAGCACAACGGGGCTGAAAAAATGCCAGGTATAATTAATGCGTTAGCTAAATCATTTCTCCCCATCATGCGATACCTGTGTATCCAGCGCAGATGATCGCTACCCAGGCTTGGTTCCGCGCCTGTCAAACGTCGCCAGGGGGTATTGTAAATATCAATTTTATTTAGGTGATGTCCTTGTGCGGATTTGAAAACATCAAACGCTTGCATTCTTGATCTGTCAGCAGAGGTGCGCTGTTGGCGCATTTTGCGTTGTGAAACCTGATCGGGGTGAATTCGGTATTGAATGAGAATCGCAGATAAGTTGGCAACTTGGTGATTTTGAATAATTCGCAACCAAAGGTCATAATCCTCAGCGTGTAATGCATCGTGACGGTAGCCGCCTAGCTCGCGTACAACATCGGTTCGAAACATAACGCTTGGATGAATAAAACAGCTACCTATAAATATTCTGTTTATAATTGCCTGGTGAGACAATGGAGGAGTCATGGGCATAAAGGGCACACCATGCTCATCGATCATCTCGGCGTGACCGCCAAGGAGTACAATAGAAGGGTGCGCTTCGAGAAATTCAACTTGCATTGCTAATCGGTTGGGTAGTGCAATATCATCCGCATCCATTCTGGCGATATATTTACCATTTGCTTTCTCGATCCCTTTGTTTAATGTATAGATCAGACCTTTATTGCCATCGTTATTGATCACGCGTAAACGTTTGTCACCGTATGACGCTAAAATTTTACCTGAAGCGTCTGTTGATCCATCGTTTATTGCAATAATTTCAAAATCGCTAAAAGATTGACTGAGAATACTTTCAAGTGCGGTTTTTAAAAAGCGCTCGGCATTGTATATCGGCATTAAGACTGATATTCGAGCGTTGCTTTCTCTATTCATGAATTTGACTTATTTGATGGTTTTTAGTATTTGTTTATGCGCAATTGAGAATTCGCTACTCAATATTCTGTTTAATTTTGAAAGGTTGCTAGATAGTTCAGCACGCTTGTTAAACATCACGTTAGATATAGCGAGCAAGTCAACACTGTTCATTTCGCCTAAATCAAGACAGTAGTCCGATTGACTATACATTTTCGTTAGTCCCTTTAATTTTTGTTTGTAATAGCTATCTTGGTAAAGTGCTAATGCCGGGATATTCTGGCTTAAGGAAAAAAGTAGGAAATGGTAAGAGGTTCCAATACTCATCTGAGCATGGCCTACAATCCCTTTTGTTTCAGAGGGTGAATACTCACCTGAGATGACGGTTGCGCGATCTGTGTGTATCATATGGGCCTTAATTTTTCCAGCGCTTTCTCTGT